>NZ_JBIVCA010000004.1:0-183663 GCF_044746345.1 Lysinibacillus sp. NPDC086135
ATTTTTATAATTACTATCGTTATCAGAAACGATTAAACGGCTTGAGTCCGTTAGAATTCAGGACTCAAGCCGCTTAATACATTTTTTATTATTTCAACTGTCTACTTGACGGGGGGCAGTTCAATTTTGAGCCTGGGCTTTTTCATCATTGGGGTATTTATCCATAAATTTATGGAATCTAGTGCTTTTGACGGTTCTTAAAAGAAAGTGTACTTTTAATTTGTTTCGTCGATAGAATATTTTTGGAGAACTTCATTTTTAAATTTCTCAGCCTCTGATGATTTCTTTTCTCCAATATATAAAGAATCTGTATTATCCAGGCTAAATTTCCCTAAATTGTTATTAATTATTGCGTACTGTCCCATTGAGTTTTGTTTTAAAAACAAAATGTAAGAACTTTTTTCCTTGAGTTCCTCATAATTATTGGTTACTAACTTTCTCTTACCTACACTTCGGTCTACAATTCCAACGGGTTCAATAATACTGATAGTATTATTGTTTGAAAGATTAAAGTCGCTAGGTGCTTTAATAACTTTATCAATTTGGACTTCTGTTAAAGTATAATAGTCTTGAATCGTACCGTCATCAAAGTAGGATACCTTATGTTCACGGTCCAAAAACTCATCAGATGGAGATGCGATAATAATGAGATCTGCAGCAGCATCCAGTTCATCAGGAGTTTCAAAAGTAATTTCGTTTGCGTCTACTTGAACCACAGGAGTCATTTTTTTCTTTCCCATTATTAATAACAAAGATAATAAGATTATGAGTGTAACAATTGTTAGTGTGATGACGCGTTTTGAAAAAGTGATCAACATACTAAAACCTCCTTAATTTCCCCATTTCTTAATTAGCTCTTTCTTATCATATGATTGTGGACCGATACTTTGAATACCTTGATTCATAACAGACTCTTGACCAGGTGGGACTGGCGTTTTACTTAATGTTCCCTGACCCGGGTGTGCTAATTTTACCGAGTGTCCAATTTCGTGAACAGCATTAGAGACAATTTCACTATATCCCATTTTATACTTCCCTATATTATCATAGTACATTCTAACTGTACCGTATAACCAATCCTCATCAATTGTAGCTTCATAAATATAACCTGTGGATGTTTTACTATAAGGTATCATCATGCCTAATAAAGTCGGTGAAGAAGTAGTGCCGATGTAATATTTGTCAGGGTTATTGCTAGTTGAGGTTGTTTTAGAAATACTTACATCGGAAGAAATTCCTCCCCATTTCGCGCGAGCATCGTCGTAAGCGCCTATATATCCAAAATTCGCCACACTCGAGTCATAATATGCGGATAGTTTACTATCATATTTGTTTAACCTGTTATTTTTCCAAGTATCCGCGGAACTAACGCTTAATGTTAATAATAAAAGAACAGTAACAACAGAACTAATAAAAACTCCTCTTTTCATAATTATCCTCCTTTTAATTCGACTTATTTTTTTCTATTTCAAATATTAAACTTTTCTGAAAATATACTATTTTCAGAAAAGTTTAATATATAAGGGTTCTTTAATACCGTTTTATGAATAAAACCATTTTGGTACAAATAATTAACATTATTTATAATATTAGAAGTTAAAAAGCATCATTTCTATAAATAAAAACCCTAATCTATTAAATATATTTGGATAAAGTAGATCTAGATTGTGCTGAACTTGGTTGGAATCTCTTTATACAAAGAATTAAGATTTTGAAACGGTAGGTAATGAACCATCGTTTGTTGTTTATGGAGGGGAACTTGGATAAGTGAATAGCATGTGTGGAAGGGGGAATTTGGATGAAAAACGATAATAGAAAGAATAAACCTGTTATGATCTTGCAGTATTGAAATATAAACAAATAAATTTTAGCAAGGAAGTTATAGGCTGATGAAGAAGATATGAAACGAAGTAAGTAAAGTGAAAGAAGTACAGGTAGTGAAATTAGAATAGATAGAAATGAACCTATGAAGATGAACCGTATTCTAGAGACAAAAGAAGCGATGAATATAGTTTTATATAAGAAGGGAGACCACTCAGTTTATGCAGGTTGTAGCTGCATAATTGTTTAATACATCAAAGCTAATTTAGCCGAGCGCCATCGTGTTACCTATTGATATGGCGATTGTAATGATAGTCCCAAAGATCGAACAAAAAAATACGGTTCCACCAATTGATTTTCAGGAATTGTTAAATGAAATAATTTCAGAGGGCCCTTTAAAAACGGAAATACAGCAACTTTTACAGAGAAAAATGGCAGGTGATGAACTAAATATGGAGCCGCGAATTGACAGTATCAATGAATATTTAGATAAAGAAATACTGCATATTGAGACATACTGTAAAAATCTTTATGTTAAAGTCGATGATCCTACACAAAAATTAGATGCGTTATTTAGAAGGACATTGCAAGAAGTTTGGGGATAATGGTGATGGAAAATTGAATAATTATTAATTGTAAGGTCATACTAAAAAAGGTTTCACTTATGAAGTCTATATTGATGAGGAGGATGGCAAATGAGTAGGTTCGAACAATTAGACCCAAAATCTCAGAAAATCCACCGTAACTGGTCAAGGATTAAACGCTCAAAATCTCAAGTAAATGGTGAAACGGAGATTACCCTCCATAACCGTATCTTGAGAAGTGAAGCAAAAGCCCGTCAGTTTTAATCAGCTAGAAAAGTAAGTGTCATCAAGCCCAGAAAATATTCTGGGTTTTTTATTTTCTTGAAATTGTAAATTTATCCAAGTATTATTTTATATATAGTCTTTAACACAAATAAAGAGGGGGTCATTTTTATTATGAAGATAACGTCCTATACGAATACGGTTAATTTTCTCCAATCTACGAATGTTTAAACTAAGGGTGTAAATTCTCAAACAGTAAAAAGAACAGGACGCTGTAACAATCGGGGCGTAAGCATGTAAGTTATTCGATAACCAAATTCAACTGCAAGATATTCTAGAAGAGATTGCTCAAAAAATCGCTTCAATTTTCAAGGATGGAAGGAAATTAATTTTGGTTGAACAACAGACTATTCGTGCGGAACAGCAGGCTAATTTAACGAAGAGATTGAACTTAATGTTATCGTTATAATTATTCTGTATATTCAAACAAATGAAAAGCTTGTCAATAGTTTAAACGGAGCGAATCAGCAAGTACTTGATGCTACATACTCAACAAAATATAAAATGAATCACCTAAGAAGACTTCGTAAGTATAAAAGGAGAGTGGATTAATGACAGAAAATATCAAAATTAGGGTTGCTTATCAAGAAGATGCTGAAGCTTTGTTGGAAATCCAGAAAGAAGTTTTAGCAGAAGAAACTTACTTAATCACTACAATAGATGAATTTCAGCGAACGATTGATGAGCAAAGAGAATGGATACAAGCGAAAATAACAAATGAACGAGAAACAATTTTTATCGCACAATATCAAGGGGAAATAGTTGGGTGGCTTGTATTTCAATCGCCACAAAGAAAACGATTAGCACATACAGGTACCTTTGGTATGATGGTGCTTAATAAATATCGTGGTCTAGGGATTGGCAAACGCTTAATTGAAAAGCTACTAGAATGGGCAGAGAACAACCCTTATATCGAAAAAATTAGCCTTGGCGTATTTTCAACAAACGAAAGGGCTATTGCGCTCTATAAAAAGATGGGATTTGTTGAAGAAGGAAGAAAAACAAATGAAATTAAGCTACAAGACAATAAATATATAGATGATATTTTAATGTACAAGATAGTATAAAAAATTTGAAGGGGAATCCTTACTTGAAAAAATATAATTTCACACAAGAATTGGCTAACCAAAATTAATAATTATCAATCGATAGATGCTTTTTATACGAAAATCATGAAAACAGAGTAGCCTACAAATATTGGCTTCATGTATATAGAGCCTAGTGGTGTCGTTGGGATGCATGAGGCGCCTGTACCACAGTGAAGGATGGGTTTGCGGTGAGGATCAAGAGCAAGTATTTATAAAAACTGGAGAAGGTGTTCTTTGGCAAACAGGTGAAGCACATGAATCTGGAAGTAATTCAGGGTTAACAGCACTTGTCATCCAATCAGAGCAATTCAATCTTTCATAGATGACATAAAAAATGTGTAACGGCGTAAGTTATAGCTCCGTTACACTAAGTTATATTTAACCCTAGTTTAACTGTTTTTAATAAATGACCATCAAATAGCTCGTCAAACTCCTCCAATTTCTTGAAGCCCTTCGCTTGATAATAGTTCATGCCCTTCGTGTTTTCCTTTTCTACACAAACTAATAGTGATGTTAAATCTGGAAGCATTTTGATCCCTTCCTGTAATAGGGTTGTACCAATTCCTTTGCCCTGAGTTTCTGGAAGTAAATATATGGAGTAAAGTTCTGCTTCACCATCTACAACATTTGAAAAATTTGCAAAGCCTACTATTGATTCTTCAAGTATAGCAACTAAAAATAGACTTTTTTCTAAACGACTTAGTAATTGATCACTACTATAAGCAGCTTGTAAAAAACAATCTTGAATCTCAATTGGGATAATTCCCTTGTATGTTTGATGCCAACTCTTTTTGGCAATTTCTTGTACAGAAATGATGTCATTCTTTTGCATATGCCGTATAATTGATATCAATACTTTTCACCAACAATTCCAATTTTTCTATTTATTGTAACATTAAATGACGCGAAAGGGAATGACTTCATGCAAGTTGTTGAAAAGGCATTTGGCTATATTACGAGAGAGCATGAGGGTCAGTTACAAGTGTTAGTATTTGAGCAAAATACAGAAGGAGCAGGAATTCAAATTCCTAAAGGCACGGTAGAGGAAGGGGAAACGTCGCTAGAGGCAGTAACACGAGAGATGTTTGAAGAGACAGGTTTATCCTTTTTAGAAGTGAAGGGGTTAATTGCCCAGGATTATTTTAATCATCATTCAGGGCTATTACAAAAACGCTATTTTTATCATTTAACGACAAATGAAGAACGAGATTCTTGGAAGCATTGTCCGACAGGTGTAAACGAAGCAGGCTTAGAATTTTCATTTTACTGGATATCGAATGAACAAGAAGTAACTTTGGTGAAGGGACATGGAGATTATTTATATAGAGTGTTAGCTCGTGTGAACAACTGATTGTTAAGCACAAACATATAGAAGGTACATTTAATGAATAAAACCGCGTTTCCGTAAATAGGAAACGCGGTTGTTTTGTGGTTATAAAGCCTTTGCGACAACTACCTCTAATGCTTGAGCGAAATCGGCGATTAGATCATCAACATGCTCAAGTCCTACTGAGAAACGTAAAAGTCCATCAGTAATACCACGTTTTGCGCGCTCCTCAGGCTCCATTGCTGCATGACTCATTTTAGCAGGGTAGGATAAAATCGATTCAACACCGCCAAGAGAGACAGCAAAAACTGGAATTTTCATCGCCTCTACTAGCGCTTTTGCAGCTCCATAGCTTGGTAGGCGGAAGGATAGTACTGCACCTGCACTCGTGGATTGACTATGATGAATCTCATAGCCAGGATGTGATGCAAGTCCCGGATAGTATACTTGCTCGACAAGGGGATTTGTAGCTAAAAACTCTGCAATCTTTTGTGCCGATTCAGCAGAACGACTAAAACGTACATCGGTTGTTTTAATATTTTGCAATAGAGTAAAGCAGTCCTGTACACCTAATATATTGCCAAATGAATTTTGGATAAAGTACAGATCCTGACCAAGCTTCTCGTCAGCTGTTACTGTCAATCCCGCGATAATATCAGAGTGCCCAGATAAAAACTTTGTCGCACTATGAATAACAACATCGACAGCTAGCTCAAGTGGACGTTGGTGTAAAGGTGTCATAAACGTATTGTCTAAAAATGTTAAGCAATTATACTGCTTGGCAAGTGCTACGACTCCGCGAATATCAGTGATGCCAAGTGTTGGATTTGACGGTGTTTCCATATAGAGTAGCTTTGTAGCTGGTGTAATGGCTGCTTCTACTGCTGTTAAATCTGTGAAATCAACGAAAGTATGAGAAATACCAAAGCGTGGTAAAACCTTGGAGACGAAGCGGTATGTTCCTCCATATACATCCTCCGTAATGACAATATGATCTCCCTGAGATAATAGCATTAATGCTGCAGATACAGCAGCAATCCCAGAAGAAAATGCATGGGCACGTACGCCGCCTTCTAGCTCAGCTACTGCTTTTTCTAATGCATCCCGCGTAGGGTTGCCAGAACGTGCATAATCATATTCGCCGAATTCATCGATACTCTCCTGATGGAAAGTAGATGAAACATACATAGGGACATTGACTGCACCTTTTTTATTTTCATAGCCGTCACGGACACCTGCGTGAATTAGACTTGTTTCAATATGCTGCTTCATTTTTAACCTCTTTTCTAAGGGTACCGAATACTTGTTTTAAATCCGTAATTAAATCTTCAGCCTCTTCAACTCCAACAGAAAATCGTAGTAATCGGTCACATACTCCACGTTCAATACGCTCCTCATAAGGCATGTCCGCATGTGTTTGAGTAGCTGGATATGTAATAAAGCTTTCAACACCGCCAAGGCTTTCAGCAAAAGTAATTAGCTTCAAGTTTCGAAGGAATGGGTCAATCCACTCTGCCTTTGCCAAGCGGAATGAAAGCATGCCACCTTTTCCTGTGTATAGCACGTCTGTTACAAGCTCTTCTTCCTCTAAATATGAGGCAATTGCTTTGGCGTTCGCATCGTGCTGCTTTAATCGAAGATGCATCGTTTTTAATCCGCGAATAAGTAACCAGGAATCCATTGCACCTAAAACCATACCGCTACCATTATGAATAAAGCCAATACGTTCGGCTAATTCAGTACCTTTTGCGACAACTAAACCAGCTAACACATCATTATGTCCGCCAATATATTTAGTAGCCGAATGAATGACAATGTCTGCACCTAGTTCGATTGGACGTTGGAAATATGGTGTGTAAAACGTATTGTCGACAATTAACCAAGCCCCATGCTTGTGAGCTAATTCTGCATATACTTGCAAATCAAATTCCTGCATAAGCGGATTTGTTGGCGTTTCTATAAATAGAGCACGCGTATTGTCGTTGATTAATGCTTCTACCTGTTCAACTGATTCAAATTTTGAGTAGACAGGCTTAATATTGTATGTGTCTTCAAAGAAATTAAAAAGTCGATATGTACCACCATATAAATCATCAGGCACCACTAATTCATCACCAGGCTTAAACAAGGATAGAACTAATTGAATAGCTGCCATCCCAGAGCTACAGGCAAAGCCCGCATCTCCGCCCTCTAAATCGGCAATTCCTGCTTCTAATAGAGCACGAGTTGGATTTTTTGTACGTGTATAATCAAAACCAGTGGATTCACCGATACCTGTATGTTTATAAGCTGTCGATAAATGGATAGGTGGGCTGACAGCGCCAGTTCTAGGATCACTTAAATTCCCAAGTTGTACAAGTTTTGTTTCAATACTTCTGCTGTTTGTCATGTCGTCACTCTTTTCTTCATCAGAATAAAAGGGGAATCTATTACTTCTTTTCCCCATAATCTCAATAATTGTTACCAATTTAACATGTATACTAAAGAAGAACAAGATAATTTCAGAAAATTAGCGAGATTGTTTATATTAAATCATCTAGGGATAGTAGGAAATGTGAGAGGGAGGAAGAAACGATGAAACATTGGTTAGTAATAGGCGGAACAGGAATGCTAAAGGATGTTTCTTTATGGCTTATACAGCAAGGAAATCATGTAACCGTTATCGGGAGACAACAAAAGAAAATGCAAAGTTTGATAAATGAAGCTAACTATTCTTCGAAATTGTCACCGTTAATAGTTGATTATACGAACTATAATAGCTTTAAAACGGCGTTAATGGGGTCTCAAGAAACACATGGTTCGTTTGATTGTGTTATTGCTTGGATTCATGGCTCTGATACAAGAGTCTGGGAGTCGCTTTTTCGAGCAATTCCTAACACGAAGAATGTGATTTTATACCATATTAAAGGGAGTAGCTCTTACGTAAATAATGAACGTACAAAAAATAATATCCCTTCTAATATAACTTATAGAGTGGTGAAACTTGGGTTTATCATTGAAGACAACAACTCTTCAAGATGGCTAACAAATAGTGAAATTGCCCAAGGAATTATCGATGCAATAGAACAAGAAGTACCGGAAAAACATGTAGGCGTTTTTGAACCATGGAATTTACGACCTTAAAGAAAAAAGAATCTGCCTATTACCTCGGTATAAGTCGAGGTAATTAGACAGATTCTTTTCAACTTCTTGCAGCCTGCTGAAATGCCGAGGCATAATTGATTTCAATTTAAGCGTGTTCTTTTTTTAATAAATCTCTAATTTCTTTTAGAAGCTCTTCTTTAGCATCTAATTCTGGTGCTGGTTCTTCCACAACAGCCTCTTCTTTTTTACGAGATAGCTTAGTCATAATTCGTAATGCCATGAAAATTGCAAATGCGATTATTAAAAAGTCAAGAATTGACTGTAAAAATACGCCTAAATTTACTTGAGCGTTACCTGAGCCATACTTAAAACTTTCTGTTAAATCAATACCACCAGTTAAGATACCGACTAATGGCATAATGATATTTTCAACTAAAGAGGTAACAATTTTACCGAAAGCACCACCAATTACAACTGCTACTGCTAGATCGACAATATTACCTTTCATAGCAAATTCTTTAAAGTCTTTCCACAAAATCAATTCCTCCTATTATTATCCATATAAAATAATCGAATTATATTTTACTATATTTTCCCCTCCCTTTTCAACTATTAAAGTAGTGGTAATTATATACCGAAAAATCTGCTATATAATCAAAAATTTTGGTAATATAGAAATAGAATAAAAGATTAGGTGTGACATATGACTAAAAAAAAGAAGAAAAAACCAATGCTATCGCCTTCCGCTCAATTGGGCATGATAGCTTTATTAATACCAATAGCGATAACTGTTTGTGTTTTCGCTTTTTTTGCATGGAGGGAGCTACAAACATTACCTATATTTGAAAAATTAGCACGGGAAAAAGCACTAGAAGAAATTCAACAAAATTTCGATATGAACATTCCAGAGCAATATATTCCGATCTATGTAGCAGCAGAAGAAAAGTACGGCGTACCTTGGACTTTACTTGCTGCCCATCATCGAATTGAAACACGATTTTCCTCAATGAAGTCGCTTGTTTCACCAGCTGGGGCAGAAGGACCGATGCAATTTATGCCTTGTACTTTTGTCGGCTGGCAACATCCTTCCTGCTCGGGGCTAGGAAAAGGGGACATATCGAAGGCTGAATTAATAAATCCAGAAACCATTAAAAAATATGGTGGGTATGGCGTAGATGCTAATGGAGACGGCATAGCAGATCCTTATGATATTGAGGACGCTATATTTAGTGCTGCGAATTATTTATCGGAAAATGGTGCAGCAGATGGTCATATAAAGCAAGCTGTTTTTAAGTACAATCATAGTGATGAGTATGTAAAAAAGGTGTTACATTATTTCAATTTGTATAATGACTATCATGACGAGCTAAAGGAAGCAGTCGTTTATAAAGAAAAGTAAAATATCTCTATTACGATTTAGCAAAATATGGGCGGTAATTTCCGTTCCTACATGGCACTTCCCTGGGGGCGTCCGATGAACCACTTCACTCGCGATGCTTGATGGTCTTTGTTGGTCACGAAGGTGTTATCACAGGATGTGATGGTTTTAGGCTTTGTTCCTCTATTGCTAATCGCCAAGGAGTAGCCCTGCCTCACAATCAACCACATCAGCTGTTATGTAACTTAAATCATTTGTTGTTATAAAAGGGGAATTCGATAATGGATATTAGGACTCAACAAACTCATATAAATTCCTTGATCATTTTATTTTCAATAATATATGTAAAGAGCCATCAAAAATGATGGCTCTTTATTACATATTTAGGTTGCTTTACGCATACTTTTTAGAATAATGCTTACGATGAAGATCAGAACGACCGCACCGATTAATGCTGGGAATACGTAAAAGTTACTAACTCGCCAACCCCAGTTGCCAAGAACCATACTACCGATCCAAGAACCGACAACCCCTGCAACAATATTTCCGATGATGCCGCCAGGTACATCTTTACCTAAAATTACGCCAGCTAACCAACCTAATACTCCGCCGATGATTAAATACCAAATGAAGCTAATCATTTTTTTCATCTCCTTAAAATTAAGATATAATGGCGATTGTTTAGTTATGCCCTGAATGAAGTAAATTAACCGCGTCTCGCTTCGTTAGTAATTATTACAAATTCACGATAATGTTTGTCATTCAGCATTGTTTTTTTTGACCGTAGCAGCACGTACAGAAGATTCCCGTTTCTGAAGATGGAAGGCGAAAATGAATTACTTAACAACTGTTGCGCCTAATGTATGTTCAAAATGACGTAATGCCCATTCATGACCTGCAGCATCAAAACTTGCAACACCATCTGCATAAACAACTGTTGAAATGCCCAAATTATAAGCATCAACTGCTGTATGTAAAATACAAATATCAGTACAAACGCCAACTAAATGAATTTCTTTGATTCCTCGCTCATTCAATAAAATCGATAAATTGGTTCCGGCAAAAGCGCTATAACGAGTTTTATCGAGCCACAAAACTTTATCCTTGTGAAGCTTATAAATTTCGCCAACTTGCCCAAATAAATGACGTCCTTTAGTGCCGCGAATATTATGAGGGGGAAATAGCTTTGTTTCAGGATGGAACGGATCATCTTCCTCATGTAAATCATTCGCAAAAACGACAAATTCGTTTTCAGTCATAAATTTTTGAATTAAGGATGAAATTTTTTTATCTAATGCTTGACCGGGCTCTCCACAAGTTAGTTTTCCATCAGAAGCGACAAAATCATACGTATAATCAATGACTAATAAAGCCTTTTTCAACCTTTTCACTCTCCCTATAGGTATAATTTCACTTTTATCATGCCATATTTGGGCCTGTTTGTCAGAAAAATGATTCTTATTTAATATTACGAATAGTTTGAAAATTAATTTTTCTGAGAGTATAATGTGAAAAAAGGAGAGTGGTCTATATGAATATGACAGCTATGAAACGTTTAAATCGCCAAGGATTACTGATTGCAGGCATACATCTGCTAGTATTGTTAAATTTAGCAGCGGATTTCATATTTTCCTCGTAATCTCTTAACATAATAGAAAGGTGAGTTAAATGCTTGTCCATTATTAAAACAACCGTGAAGGCAAATTTGATTTTATGTCCACGGTTGTTTTTTATTGTTTTAATATAATTTTTAACATGAATATTAAAGACAAAGTACAAATAAAGGAATGATAGCATGACCACTAGATTTAATCACGCGTTTCATGAACTAGAACGTCCATTTGCTTGGTTGGATTTTGATGCATTGGATCACAATGTTTCAACTGTACACAATGCTTGTGGACAGAAAAAAATACGTATCGCTACGAAATCAGTTCGTTCTGTGGAGATATTACGTTATTTACAAAAGAATCTACTCAATGTGACGGGATTTATGACGTTTACAGCGGCAGAAACAATATTTTTACTGCAACAGCATTTTGATAATTTATTAATAGGATATCCGGTGATGGAGGTAGCTGCTGTTCGTCAGTTATTACTTTTCGTAAAAGCGGGAAAAATGGTCACCTTTATGGTGGATAAGCGGGAACATGTCAGATTTTTGGCGGAGCTAGGGCAAGAGCTAGGTGTCCGCGTGCAAGTATGTATTGATATTAATGTATCTAACGATTTTAAGTTGCTTTATTTTGGTACAAAACGCTCTTCGCTTCATTCACTTGAGTCACTTACACCATTCCTCGACTATATTAAAAATCAAGAATTTATTAAGGTGGTTGGAGCGATGGGCTATGAGGCTCAAATTGCAGGAGTCGGTAATCGTCCAGTCAATGCTGTTAAAGGGAAATTTATTGAAGTAATGCAATTGCAAGCTAAAAAGCAAGTTACCCAGTTTCGTAGATTAGCAATTGCGCATATAAAAGCGTATTTTCCAAGCTTGCACTTTGTGAATGGTGGTGGTTCAGGGAGTATGGCATACACGGCACAACAGAAGGAAATAACAGAAATTACGGTTGGCTCTGCATTTTATGCTCCAGCTTTGTTTGATCAATTCACGCATCTACAGCTGGAAAAGGCAGCTGGATTTGCTTTAAGTGTAACAAGAAAGCCAGAAAGAAATATTGTTGTTTGTCATGGTGGAGGTTATACGGCGTCTGGGACAATTAGTGCTGATCGTTTACCGGTATTCTATGAGCCGACCTTTTTTTCATATCTTAGTCTAGAAGGAGCAGGAGAAGTTCAAACACCCGTTAAAGTAAAGCGTAAAACAGTTAATATAGGAGACACGCTTTATTTTCGACATGCGAAGGCTGGTGAACTTTGTGAAAGATTTCAAGAACTACATGGAATTAGAGGAGACAAGTATGTAGGAACTTATACAACCTATAGGGGGGATGGACAATGTTTTCTATAGATAAGTGGAAAAATGGTGAGAAGTGGACAAACTGGGCTGGTAATGTCATTTCTTATCCATCTGAAATGTACTTGCCTCGCTCTATTGAAGAGGTTACAAATATCGTGAAGCATGCACGTGAATTAGGAAAAACGATTCGTGTCACAGGTGCAGCTCACTCCTTTAGCGCTGTTGCGATGCCTGAACATATAGCACTTTCTTTACATAATATGCGTGGGCTCATAGCTGTAAATGAGGAGAAGCAAGAGGCGACACTTTGGGCTGGAACGTATTTATATGAAATAGGCCCATTGCTTGCGAAGCATGGATTTGCCCTTATCAATATGGGGGATATTCAAGAGCAAACGATTGCAGGAGCAGTGTCAACGGGTACCCATGGAACAGGTGTAACACTCAGTTCGTTATCCTCAGCTGTAACAAGATGGGGGTTTGTAGATGGTACAGGTACTTATAGGGAGCATACGAGAGGAATGGATGATTTATCAGAAGCTTTGCATGTTTCACTTGGTATGCTTGGTGTGTTTGTGAAAGTAACGATCAAGGTGATACCCCTTTATAGCTTACATTATGTGAGCACAAGGGATACTTTAGCAAATGGGCTGGCGATGTTTGCTGAAGATATTCGACAGCATCGACATGTTGAGTGGTTTTATTTCCCGGGTAGCGAAACCATTCAAGTGAAGCGCATGAACGCTATAGCGCCTGTTTATCAGAGTAATTGGAATAAGAGAATCGAAACATTGAAGCTTCAAATAGTAGAGAACGGTGCTTTTTTTGCTATGTCTGAACTTTGTAAATGGAAGCCTGCGTTAAGTGGCGCTATGAGTAAATTAGCAGCAGCCAATGTTGTGGAGGGGGAGAAAACGGGGATAAGCTATGAAATTTATCCGTCTCCACGTAGCGTTAAGTTCCAAGAAAGTGAATATGCTATTCCGTTAGCACAATTTGGAGCATGTATAGAAGAGATCCACGCAACCTTTAAAAGTGGGATTTTTAATGTGCATTTTCCGGTAGAATGTCGGACAACGGCAGGGGAAGCTGGTTTTTTAAGTCCTACCCAAGGACAAGAATCAGCGTTTATTGCCTTTCATATGTATAAAGGAATGCAGGAAGATCCTTATTTTGAATGGGTCCATATGATGATGAAGAAATATAAAGGACGACCGCATTGGGGCAAGCTAAGTCATTTAACTGCTAAATATGTCTACGAGCTATACCCAGATATCGAGAAATTTTTAGCCATTCAAAGACAATATGATCCTGATCATGTGTTTTTGACAGGGTACTTAAGAAAATTATTTACTTTATAAGCGCTATCTCGTTAAAAAGCATCCAACCACGTTTGGAGGATTTGGCAACATTATTGATAGATTATTTAAAAAAATAAAATTTGAACAAAATGTCAAAATATTCTTCGGAGCGAGATAAAAATGACACTTAATCAGCATGAAAACGATTTCAAATTTTATGTATTATTTAAATTGTTCAAACAATTCTAAAAATACTGTTGACTAGACCTTTTTTTCGTACTATGATTACAACAATTTAACACGTTCGTTACAGCAGTTAGTAATCTCCTAAGAGATTAACATATACGCAAAAATGGAATAGACAGAACATTTCGTATATAGCAACGAACATAGCAATAAATGAGGGGCGTTTAACATGAGAAGTGACATGATTAAAGTAGGCGTAGATCGTGCGCCGCATCGAAGTCTTTTATATGCAACAGGCAAAGTAAAAGCGAAAGATTTAGGTAAGCCATTTATTGGTGTTTGTAATTCATATATCGACATTATACCAGGTCACGTTCATTTACGTACATTTGCTGATGTTGTCAAAGAGGCCATCATTGAAGCGGGTGGTATTCCATTCGAATTTAATACAATCGGTGTAGATGATGGTATTGCAATGGGGCACATTGGTATGCGTTATTCTTTACCGAGTCGTGAAATTATCGCAGATTCTGCTGAAACTGTTATTAATGCACACTGGTTCGATGGCGTATTTTATATTCCTAACTGTGACAAAATCACACCGGGAATGTTAATGGCAGCAGTTCGTACTAATGTACCGTCCATTTTCGTATCTGGTGGTCCAATGGAGGCAGGAACATCTGTTACTGGCAAGCAATTGTCATTAACATCCGTTTTTGAAGGTGTAGGGGCTCATAAATCAGGCAAAATGTCAGCTGAAGAGCTGTTAGATATTGAAAACAATGCATGCCCAACATGTGGTTCATGTTCAGGAATGTTTACTGCAAACTCTATGAACTGCTTAATGGAAATGCTAGGGGTAGCTTTACCAGGTAATGGAACAATCGTAGCTACTTCTGAAGAGCGCCATAAGCTTATTAAAGAAGCTGCTAAACAATTAGTCCGTATGATTAAAGAGGACATCAAACCCCGCGACATTATTACTAAAGAAGCAATTGATGATGCATTTGCACTTGATATGGCGATGGGGGGGTCGACAAATACAGTCCTTCATACACTAGCAATCGCCAATGAAGCTGAAGTCGATTATAACATTGAAGATATTAATAAAGTGGCAGAACGTGTGCCATATCTAGCGAAAATCATGCCTGCTTCAGATATTTCAATGGATGATATTAATAAAGCAGGTGGCGTTAGTGCCATTATTAATGAATTAGCATCTATCCCAGGTGCCATTCACCCAGATCGACCAACAGTTGCAGGTGTAACAATGGGTGAGCTTGTAAAAGATTATCATATTACAAATGCTGAAGTTATTCGTACGAAAGACAATCCATATAGCCCAGTTGGTGGTTTATCAGTGTTATTTGGTAATATTGCGCCAGATGGTTCTGTTATTAAAGTAGGAGCTGTAGACCCTTCTATTAAAGTATTCAGAGGCGAAGCAATCGTCTTTGATTCACAAGAAGCCGCACAAGAAAATATCGATAACGGGACAGTTAAAGAGGGCCATGTAGTCGTCATTCGCTATGAAGGACCAAAAGGTGGCCCAGGGATGCCTGAAATGCTTGCACCAACGTCTGCGATTCAAGGTCGTGGTCTTGGCACAAAAGTTGCGTTAATCACAGATGGACGTTTCTCAGGTGCATCTCGTGGTATTTCAATCGGACATATTTCACCAGAGGCAGCAGAAGGCGGTCCAATCGCTTTAGTAGAGAACGGTGACATTATTACGATTGATCTACCAAATCGTACTATTAATTTAGAAGTTTCAGATGAAATATTAGCTGAACGTCGTACAAAACTACCGGAATTTGAACCGAAAATTAAGCGCGGTTGGCTAGCAAGATATTCAAAATTAGTAACAAGCGCCTCTACAGGTGGCGTTATGAAAATTTAAAAAGATAAAGCGTTGATGAGGTTAAAGGTTCTAGAGCCTTGTATTACCAGAGAGCCGGTCGTGCTGGAAGCCGGCAATACAACTAGATCCGACATCCCCTCTGAGTGAGCTATTAAACGCGTGTTCGCCATTAGATAGCTCCGGGCATAATCGAAAGTGCTCGTTATTAATGAATAAATAATTTATGACACCGTATTGGATGCGAATGATCTCGCATTGGTGCATAAATGCTGATATTTATTCACGAGGTAGCAATTATTTGCTATAAAAAAGGGTGGTACCATGGAAAGTCTTTTTCATCCCTACGTAAGGTAATTCTTTGCGTGTGGAGAAAAAGGCTTTTTATTTTTTTTAGGACGTTAAAAGAGTCTGTCATCTCTTTTCAAGGAGATAGCCAGTTTGTAATACTTCAATGATGCACATTACTGATGTGAAATTGAATGATAAGAAGGAGGCATATTTGATGAGTACGAATGTTTCTATCAATGAGAAAGAAGAATTAGCAACAACGGCAAAAGCTGAACAAACCTATCAAGCGAAAGATGGTGCTGACGTATTAGTGCAAGCACTGCATGAACAAGGTGTTGAAATTGTTTTTGGTTACCCAGGTGGAGCGGTACTACCAATCTATGATGCAATGTATAAAAATCCGATTCGTCATATTTTAACTAGACATGAACAAGGTGCAATCCATGCAGCGGAAGGTTATGCGCGTGTTTCAAATAAAACAGGTGTTGTTATTGCGACAAGCGGTCCTGGGGCAACAAACCTAGTAACTGGTATTGCTGATGCAATGATTGATTCCATCCCATTAGTCGTATTCACAGGTCAAGTTTCAACATCTGTGATTGGTACAGATGCTTTCCAAGAAGCGGACATTATGGGAATTACGACACCCATTACGAAACACAATTATCAGGTACAGGATGTCAATGATATCCCGCGTATTGTTAAAGAGGCTTTCCATATTGCCAGCACTGGTCGGAAGGGTCCTGTTGTAGTGGATTTCCCGAAAAACGTTTCTCAAATGTTATTTGATGTGGAGAATCCACCACAGGCTCCTGATGAAATCTATTTACCGGGTTATCAACCAACATACAAACCGAATTATTTACAAGTTCAAAAGGCCATTCAGGCGATTTCACTGGCCAAAAATCCAATCATTTTAGCTGGAGCTGGTGTCCTCTTTGCAGATGCTAAAGAAGAGTTAACAGCATTCGCTGAAAAATATCGAATTCCAGTAGCAAACACTCTATTAGGACTGGGTTCAATTCATGGAGAGCATGAATTATTCATAGGTATGGCAGGAATGCATGGAACTGCAACAGCGAACACAGCTATTACAAAATCAGATTTACTGTTGAATATCGGAGCTCGCTTTGATGACCGTTTAACTGGTAATTTAGCAACATTTGCTCCAAATGCAACAATTATACACATCGATATTGATCCAGCGGAAATTGGAAAAAACGTGCCGACAGATATTCCAATCGTTGCAGATGCCAAAGAAGCATTAAAAGCATTATTGAAAAAAGACTTTGATGGTCCTGATACAACTGAATGGCTAGCGTACTTAAATAACCATGCAAATGAATATCCATTATGGTACAGCAAGGAGCCAGGGGACAAAGAGATTTTACCGCAGGAAGCACTAGAGCTTGTGCATAAAATTACAGAAGGTGACGCAATTGTTACTACAGATGTTGGCCAGCATCAAATGTGGGCTGCACAATATTATCGCTTAAACAATGATCACGGATGGGTAACGTCTGGTGGACTTGGTACGATGGGCTTCGGCTTCCCAGCTGCAATTGGCGCCCAGTTTGCGAAGCCAGACAAAAAAGTTGTTTCCATTGTAGGTGATGCAGGATTCCAAATGACTGCGCAAGAGCTTTCCATACTACAAGAATTCAACTTACCGGTAAAAGTAGTGATTTTAAATAATAGCTGTCTAGGAATGGTACGCCAATGGCAAGAAACATTTTATGAGGAGCGTTATTCATCTTCATTAATGCCGATCCAACCAGATTTTGTTAAATTAGCGGATGCATATGGTCTTAAAGGCTACCGAATAAACACAATCGATGAAGCGGAAAGTATTTTCCGTGAGGCACTACTTTCCGATGAGCCAGTATTAATTGATTGTCGTGTAAAACAGAGCCAATGTGTTTACCCAATGGTAGCACCAGGCAAAGGCCTACATGAAATGATTGGGGTGAAAAAGAATTGAAACGAGTAATTACAGTAACAGTGATTAACCAAAGCGGTGTGTTAAATCGTGTAACAGGCTTACTTATGAAGCGTCAATTTAATATTGAATCAATCACAGTTGGTCATACAGAGCAACCAAACTTTTCGAAAATGACTTTTGTTGTAAACGTTGAGGATGAGCGTAAAATTGAACAGCTAGTGAAGCAATTATCGAAGCAAATTGATGTATTAAAGGTCAATGATATTACAGATAAATCAATCGTGCTACGCGAGTTAGCGCTTGTGAAGGTAATTTCACCACCAAACTTACGACTAGAAATGAATTCAATAGTGGAACCATTCCGTCCTCAAATTATTGATACTGCGAAAAACGTTGTCACATATCAAGTAGTAGGCGATCCAGATAAGATTGATGCCTTTATTGAACTAATTCGACCTTATGGTATTAAAGAATTAACGCGTACAGGGGCTACTGCATCTGTTCGTGAAACACAAAAAATCTCAAATACGCAGCTCTCTATTTTAAAATAGTTTGCATATAAAATTCACAGCTTTGGATGCATAGCCCTTGTTGGCTTACTTGCATCTGAGGTTGAAAAAAACAAACCCAAAATTAGGAGGAAAAAACAATGGCTACTATGTACTATGAACAAAACATCAACGAGGAAGTATTAAAAGGAAAGAAAATCGCAATCATCGGTTATGGTTCACAAGGTCATGCACATGCATTAAACCTTAAAGAATCAGGATTCGATGTAGTTGTAGGAGTTCGTCCAGGCGGATCATTCGATGCAGCAAAAGCGGATGGAATAGATGTAAAGACTGTTGCGGAAGCAGCGCAAGAAGCAGATGTTATCCAGATTTTACTTCCAGATGAGCGCCAAAAAGCGGTATATGAGGCTGAAATTGCTCCACATCTTGAAGCGGGTAAAGCACTTATGTTTGCACACGGCTTTAACATTCATTTCGGTCAAATTACACCACCAGCAGATGTAGACGTATTCTTAGTTGCTCCGAAAGGTCCAGGACACTTAGTTCGTCGTCAATTCCAAGAAGGTGCTGGTGTACCAGGTTTATTCGCAATTCATCAAGATGCAACTGGTCAAGCAAAAGATTTAGCTCTTGCATACGGTAAAGGAATCGGTGCAGCTCGTGGCGGTTTACTTGAAACAACATTCAAAGAAGAAACTGAAACTGATTTATTCGGTGAGCAAGCTGTACTTTGTGGCGGTGCTACACAATTAGTTAGAGCAGGATTTGAAACTTTAGTAGAAGCAGGCTACCAGCCAGAGCTAGCATACTTTGAAACACTTCACGAACTAAAATTAATTGTTGACCTTATGTTTGAGGGTGGTATGGCAACAATGCGTTACTCAGTATCAGATACAGCAGAGTGGGGCGACTATGTTGCAGGCCCGCGCATTATCGATGACTCAGTTAAAGCTCGTATGAAAGATGTATTAACGGATATCCAAGATGGTACATTCGCTCGCCGTTGGATTCAAGAAAATGAAAACGGTCGTCCAGAATATACAAAATTCAAAGAAGCTGGTGCAAACCACCAAATCGAAGAAGTTGGTGCTAAATTACGTGCTATGATGCCATTCATCAACGAAGGTAAAGAAAAGGTCGTAAGAGAAGTGGCTGCAAGTACGAAAAATTGATATTTTCGATACAACACTTCGCGACGGCGAACAATCTGCTGGTATTAATCTAAACACAGCAGAGAAGATTGAAATCGCCAAGCAACTGGAGCGCCTAGGAGTGACAATTATTGAAGCAGGTTTTCCTGCTTCGTCACCAGGTGACTTTGAGGCGGTAAATCGTATTGCAGAAACAGTGAAACACTCTATCGTAACAGGCTTAGCTCGTTGTGTACAAAAAGACATCGGCACAACGTGGGAAGCGATTCAAGTGGCCGAACAACCACACATTCATATTTTCCTAGCAACTTCCCCAATTCATATGGAATACACGAACGCTTCTTACTGAGGAACAAGTTCAAATAGAAGATGTTCCACTCTACGAATTAAAGATGGTACAGGTACAATATGGTACAGAAAATATACCAACAGCAACAGCGATTGTTTTTAACATCAGAAGGTTTAGAAAAGACAGTTGTGGCAACGGGTTCGGGCTCGGTAGAAGCTATTTTCAATACACTTGAGCAACTTGTTCAAGGAGATATTCATGTGGTTGATTATCGAGTTAAGTCGGTTGGTAAAGGACGAGATGCATTAGGCGAAGCTGTGATTAATATTCGATATGATGGTATGTCAACAACCGGACGAAATTCATCACAAGATGTTTTAGAAGCATCGGCAAAAGCTTATTTAAATGCCATCAACCGTCATTTAATCCAAGCAAGCCTTCGTACACAATCTGTAAGTTAATCAATGTCAGCAATTTTAATAGTAGTGAATAGAGTCAACATCATTCACATCCAAACGCAATGATTCCGATTACGTGTAGTCGTAATATTGATGACCTCACCTATAAATATAGGTGAGAGTCTTACTAAAATAGCGTAGTTCAACGCTATACAAAGAAAGGTGTTTTGACGATGGAGAAAAAAATTACAGTACTTCCTGGTGACGGAATAGGGCCAGAGGTTGTTGCTTCTGCTGTACGTGTATTGCAGGTGATTGGTAAGCGATTCAACCATACATTCCATTTAAGTTATGCAACAATCGGAGGCGCTGCCATCGACCAACACAATAATCCACTACCAGATGAAACAATTGAGATGTGTGAAAATAGTGACGCAGTTATACTAGGAGCCGTTGGTGGTCCGAAGTGGGATAATAATCCACCGGAATTACGTCCAGAAAAAGGATTATTACGCATTCGCAAACATTTCGACTTATTCGCAAATCTACGTCCAGTAAAGGCGTTCCCGAGTTTACTAGATGCTTCACCATTAAAGCGTGAAGTAGCCGAAAACGTCGATTTAATGATTGTACGTGAATTAACAGGCGGCGTATACTTCGGGGAACCACGTATGCGTACTGAGAATGGCGCGATAGATACAACTGTTTACTCAACTGCTGAAGTTGAACGTATCGTTGAAAATGCCTTTGAATTAGCACGTTTACGTGGAGGCAAATTATGCTCTGTTGATAAAGCGAATGTACTTGAAACAAGTCGTTTATGGCGCGAAGTTGTAGAAGCGAAGAAAAAAGAGTATCCAGATGTGCAAGTAGAGCACAATTTAGTAGACTCAGTTGCTATGAAATTAATTACAAATCCTAGTTATTATGATGTGGTCGTTACTGAAAATATGTTTGGAGATATTTTAAGTGATGAAGCATCTGTTATTACAGGCTCTTTAGGCGTTCTACCATCTGCTTCTATTCGCGGAGATAATTTTGGTCTATATGAACCAGTACATGGCTCAGCACCAGAAATTGCAGGTCAAGGTGTAGCGAACCCTGCCGCAACCATTCTTTCAGTTGCCATGATGCTACAATATTCATTTGGCTTAAAAGAAGAGGCTTCAGAAATCGAACGTGCTGTAAGTGCAGTATTTGATGATGGCTATTTCACAGCAGATCTTGCACGTGATGGTAGTCGTATACTATCGACGAATGAATGGACAGATAAAGTCATTAACGAGATAGATACAAGCTTTGTTTCAGAAAGCATTATGACAACATACATTTAAAGAAATAGGTGAAGATAATGGGCAAAAATATAATTGAAAAGATTTGGGATAAACATGTCGTTTATCAGGAAGAGGGCAAACCGGACCTGTTATATATTGATCTCCATTTAATTCATGAAGTAACTTCTCCACAAGCCTTTGAAGGTCTACGATTGAACGGACGTCAAGTACGTCGCCCAGATTTAAGCTTTGCAACAATGGATCATAACGTACCTACAAAAAATCTACCAACGATTCATGATTCGATTGCACGTAACCAAATCGAAACGTTAGCTAAAAATGCTGAAGAATTTGGCGTTGAACTTGCAGGAATGGGGCATCCTGACCAAGGGATTGTTCACGTGATTGGACCAGAGCTAGGTTTAACGCAGCCTGGTAAAACGATTGTCTGTGGTGACTCCCATACGTCTACACATGGTGCGTTCGGAGCGATTGCTTTCGGTATTGGAACATCTGAGGTAGAACATGTATTGTCAACACAAACTCTATGGCAAAACAAGCCGAAAACAATGGAAATTCGTGTAGAAGGTGAGCTTCCGGTAGGTGTAGCTGCCAAAGATATAATTTTAGCGATTATTTCGAAATTCGGTATCGGTGTCGGCACAGGACATATTGTGGAATTCACTGGAGAGGCTATCCATAAGCTTTCTATGGAAGAACGGATGACAATTTGTAATATGTCAATTGAAGCGGGTGCAAAGGCAGGACTAATTTCTCCTGACCAAACGACTGTTGACTATATTCGTGGTCGCAAACATGCACCACAAGGAGACAAGTTTGAGGAAGTAGCAGATTATTGGGTAAGCTTAGCGTCCGATGAAGATGCAACATATGATACAGTTCGTATTATACAAGCAGAAGAAATTGAGCCAATCATAACTTGGGGAACGAATCCGTCAATGGGTTCAGGTGTTTCAAGTAATGTACCAACACAGTCAGAGTATGAGGATGAGTCAGATAAAGTTGCTCTTCGCAAAGCACTTGCCTACATGGGCTTAGAGGAAGGTCAACCATTAACTTCAATCGATATTCAACACGTATTTATCGGTTCTTGCACAAACTCACGCATCAGTGATTTACGTGCAGCTGCAAATGTCATCGAAGGGCGTAAAGTACATGAAAATGTAACAGCGCTCGTTGTGCCAGGCTCCTATTCGACGAAAAAACAAGCAGAAGCAGAAGGATTAGATAAAATCTTTACAGATGCTGGCTTTGAATGGCGTGAGACAGGTTGCTCAATGTGTCTGGCAATGAATGATGATGTAGTACCAGCGGGTGAACGCTGTGCATCAACATCAAATCGTAACTTTGAAGGACGCCAAGGAGCTGGTTCTCGTACACACTTAGTATCACCTCCAATGGCAGCAGCTGCAGCAATTGCTGGTCACTTTGTGGATGTACGTGAATTCGTAAAGGAAACTGTGTAAATGCCATTTACACGGAAGGGATGATTGCAAATGGAACCAATTAATATCGTAAATAGTGTAATAACACCACTCGATCGTAAAAATGTCGATACAGACCAAATTATTTCAAAAGAGTTTTTAAAGCGTATTGAGCGTACAGGTTTTGGTCAGTATTTATTTTACCATTGGCGCTTTGATGGAGAGGGCAATGAAATTAAGGACTTTGTATTAAACAAACCCGAATATAAAAACTCTAAAATTTTAGTAGCTCAAGATAACTTCGGCTGTGGATCATCTCGTGAACATGCACCATGGGCTATCTTAGACTATGGCTTCAATGTAGTAATTGCACCATCATTCGCAGATATTTTCCATAATAACTGCTTCAAAAATGGGATCTTACCCATCAAACTAACTGCAGCAGAGTGTGATGAAATTTTAGCTAAAGGCTTAGAAAATCCATACACGATGGAAGTCAATCTCGAAGCACAAACAGTAACGGGTGAAGACGGTGTAATTTATAAATTTAGCATCGATCCTTACTATAAAGAAACATTGCTGAATGGTTTGGATGAAATTGCGCTAACCTTCAAATACGAAGAACATATTGCTGCTTACGAAGCAGAACGTGTTGTATTTTAAAATAGATTGAGGGCTTACCTTTTGACTGAAGACAAATTTGTTGTCTTCAGTTTTTTTGTTGCTTAAAGAAGGGTTGCTTTGAGTGAAGGGGAAACTGCTCAGGGAGCAGGAAGAACTCATAGATTGGTAAATGATTATTCCTTGCTACATTTTATAATTCTAATAAAAAGCGACTTTAGTTATTTGAATGTTTATTTTAAATAAACGCAACAAATTGAAGTAATATTTTGATAATATATAAATAGAGTTATGGGGAATAAATGGAATGCTACCCAGTTTATTGTCACGACACTATAAGTTAGCAATGAAAAAACGTATCTCGTGTATATAAGTTGGAACGGAAATTAACTAACGTTTGGTGTTGAGTCAGTTAAACATTTACAAGAAAAGCTTTTGTGAGAAGTAAAAAAGGGGGGAACTATAAATGAAAATCCTTCGAAAATACAGCTTATTAATTGGAGGCTTAGGTTTTTCTAATTTAGGGAACTGGATTTACCTTGTTGCGCTAAATTTATTAATATGGCATTTAACGCAATCGCCGGCAGCGATGGCTGGAATCTTTATTGTCGGACCAATAGCAAGACTTTTAACAAGTTTGGTAGCTGGCTCTTTCATTGATCGTATGAATAAACGCAAGTTGATGATTGCAACTGATATTATACGAGGTTTCATAGTTTTTTGTATGCCGTTTATGGAATCTATTTGGCTCATCTATATGCTGTTATTTTTAGCGAATATAGCGAGTAGTTTCTTTGGACCGAGTAGTACATATTATATTACAAAGCTAGTTCCCTCAGAAGATAGACAACGATTCAATGCAATACTTGGCACGTTCAATTCAGGCTCGTTTTTAGTAGGTCCAGCACTTGCAGGACTCCTCATTATGCTTTTTAATACAACAATTACGATTTGGTTAAACAGCTTTACATTTTTTGTTTGTGCTTTAATCATATACATATTACCTGATGTAGATGATGTGAAGGAAACTTCACTGCAACGTATTACTTGGCAAATACTAAAAAGTGACTATCTAGCGGTGATAGCTTTCATTCGACAAAATTCATTATTTATAACGATTTATTTACTGTTTCAAAGTACATTAATGATTGCATTTGCGCTTGATTCTCAGGAAACAACATTTATAAAGCAAGATTTGGCTTTATCCGATAGCTTATATGGAGTCTTTGTGAGTAGTGCAGGAGCCGGAGCAATTTTAGGTGGAATGGTTGCTGCAAGCTTCGCCAAAAAATCCTCCACACGATCATATATAGCTTTTGGTTTGATTCTGACAATGCTATTTTACACAGCTTTTTATGCTTCAACATCGAGTGTTTTGGCATTTGTAAGTTTAGTTTTTCTAGGCTTTTTTATGGCATTTTGTAATACGGGTTATGAAACATTCTATCAGCAAAATGTACCGCCTGAAATGATGGGGAGATTCGGTAGTTTTTCTAATATATTTCAAAATATTTTACAAATTTCCTTTACCTTATTATTAGGTCTGTTTGCAGAATTATTTACACTTCAAATGACGGCAATTATTTTCGGTATTATAAGTATTTTATTGTCGCTCTCATTATATTTTGTACTATATTCCCCGAAAAACTACATTGGGTTAAAGGAGGAAGTATCATGATTAGCTATAAGGTTCATTGTATTTTTTGTAAGAAAATATTTGAAGTTGTAGAAGGCACAAGGAAATATAAACTATATAAAGAAAATATGGACGGGAAGTTTTCCTGTGTAGATTGTGATAGGAAAATTGAATTAGAGGCAAGGAAAGGTTTATTGGGAAAACTTTAACCTCTTTTAGCAAGTGGTTATTATACCGAAAGCGACAGGTACAGAAGTCTCCCACCTTTATAGGTGGTGAGATGAATGCGATTTAAATTACTTTTTAGTGAGAGTCCAAACGTCCGCTGAAATAGAGGAACTCAGTCGAAGAACGCCACGTCCTGTGGCAATGACTGAGAACCAACATCCTGTCGCTGCCGCTACGTTGCACTGCGCTTTCGCACAAAAACCATCCTGTCGCTGCCGCTACGTTGCACTGCGCTTTCGCACAAAAAAACATCAGTTGGCCCAAAGCCTCCGGCGGATGTCACGGAAATCGGAAAGGAGTTCTTTGTGCGAGGACAAAGCCGATTCCGGATGCAATTATGTCGAGGCATAATTGATATAGGGTGATGAAAAACTGCATTGCAGAACATTGAGTAAGAAGATCAGTACCCCATAATTTTCAAATATAAATGGCCTGTCTTTCCACTGCTTTCTCAGTTAAAATGGAAAAATAAGATGGAAGGTAGGTCAAAAGATGATTACAGTTATAGGTAGCATAAATATGGATTTAGTTGTACAAATGGGGGTTTTTCCAAAGCAAGGTGAAACGATCTTTGGTAAAGATTTTCAAACAATTCCAGGAGGAAAAGGGGCTAATCAGGCAATTGCTGCAGCACGTCTTGGAAGTGAAGTCACAATGATAGGCTGCGTAGGCTTCGATAGTTTTGGCGAAACATTGCGCAATGTTTTACAGCAAGAGCATGTTCAAACTGAAGCTATTACAAGCGTATCGGCACCTACTGGGATTGCTAATATTTTAATCTACAATAATGATAACCGTATCATAGTAGTACCAGGGGCAAATTATGAGTTAATGCCTGCGCATATAGAGGCAGCGAAAGAAATCATTCAAAAAAGTCAAATGGTAATTATGCAGCTTGAAATCCCAACGGAAACGACCGCTTATGCAATAAAACTTTGTAAAGAAGCGAATGTACCTGTTTTATTAAATCCTGCACCAGCGGCTAATTTTGATGTGCAATGGATGGAGGATATTGCCTATATCACACCAAATGAAACGGAGTGTGCCGAAATTTTTGGAGATGATGTTGAACAAATATTAGAAAAGTATCCTAATAAAATGATTATTACGCTAGGTAGTGATGGCGCACGCTATTTTGATGGTGAATATCCTATTCATGTTCCGGGCTATTTGACGAAAGCAGTAGATACAACAGGTGCAGGTGATACGTTTAACGGTGCACTCGCTTATGCTTTAGTAGAAGGGCAATCATTGGATCAGGCAGTGTATTTTGCAAATATTGCAGCTTCATTATCAGTGGAGAAATTCGGTGCACAAGGTGGAATGCCAACACTTGGAGCGGTTTACTCACGTATGGCTGGAATGGAAGAATGAAGGAAAGACTAACTCTCTTACGAAATTATAATAATAATTTTTATTTCTTTTAGTCTGAATGAATAATAGTATCTGAGATAACCTGTTTAAAAACATAAGATTTATTACCTATTTGTGACGTTTGCATTTAAGTATATTGTCCTTTTTTGTCGTTATTTCTTAGTACTATATATTAATAAATGAATATTTTCATTTATAATAACTTTAGATACATACGAAAAGAGGTTTTGGGGATGACAAATATTGGTAATGTTCCGATCGAATATACAGCCTCAGCGAATAATATTTTGCCACAGCTTGTTGACCATTTGCGCCAATTACATGGCATTATTGTACAAAATACTTATGTAAAAGATACAGCTAAACATTTAAATCGTATCATTCAAGATGCTAACAACGAAACGATGATTCTTATTGTTGGGAAAGAGCGTGTTGGAAAAACAACACTTGTAAATGGACTTTTAGGACGTCAAGTTTTGCCTGTTAGTGATCAGCATCCAACAGGGGTAAATACATTTTTGCGATACGGTGAACATGAAGAAATAAAGGCTTATTTTTTAGATGGCGTTGTAGCAATATTTGATATGAGCAAGCTAGAATTATTGACAACTAGCGATACTTTTGCATCTCAAATACTACGAGAACATTTAGA
Source organism: Lysinibacillus sp. NPDC086135 (assembly GCF_044746345.1). Classification (NCBI taxonomy): domain Bacteria; kingdom Bacillati; phylum Bacillota; class Bacilli; order Caryophanales; family Bacillaceae; genus Lysinibacillus; species Lysinibacillus sp. NPDC086135. The sequence continues at coordinate 27,643 of NZ_JBIVCA010000004.1, forward strand.
TTACTTAGAAGTATATTTGAAAAACGATTTATTAAAATCAGTAACAATTATTGATTCTGTTTCATTGGAAGCTGGGGGAGGAGAAATAGCCTACTTCCCAGAGGCATTGATGAACCGTGTTGACGAAATCTTTTGGGTATTACGCTCAGGTTCGATGGCTATTTATCCTGAAATATTATTGATGGAAACGCTAAAAAACAAAGGTGTTGAGCCTCTTTGTGTAATCAATGCCATAGATTCAAATGACAATACGCAGGCGTTTATTAATGCTGAGAGAGAACGAATTGGGTATTTAATAAGTGATTTTGTTGCTATCTCTGCAAGAGAAGCGATTGAAGCTAAACAGACTAAGAGTGATGAGCTTTGGGAGAAAAGTCAGTATGAGCAATTAATTTCAGAAATTCATCGAGTTGCAGAAAATAGTGATAAGAAAACGTATGGCATTTTAATTCGCTTCTTGCAATGGCTTGAACGATTCCGCTTCGAATTAACTGTTATTCCACAAAGAGATCCATTCCAATCTGCAGTTGAGAACATTGAAAAGTATGCAGGCGATACACAATACGAATTTTCACGCTATCAACGTGATTTAGCGATTGTAACTGAATATGAGCAAGAATACGAGCAGGTTGCCAACGTATTTGAAAATGTTCAAACATTATACCAACTTTTACAAACCATTTCACAAAATGATTATTTTCAAGATGAAATTGTGGAAAGCTTTACAGAAAAGGCTGTTTTTTATCAACAAATGTTACGGGAATACCGTAATATGCATAGCGATTATATACGTGAATATGATCGATTGGACGCTCAGCATAAAAAAATTCATGGAAAAGGTCTTATGAAAGCTATTTTTGGTCAGCATACACAAAATGGATTTTTCAAGGAACGTGTCAACAAGTTAAATGAGCAGCAAGTTGTTTGTATTGCACAATATGAAAAAGTGCAAGAAGCGGAGGCAACGATGCTTCAGTCCATTTATTCAATACAAAGTTATCTTATGGAGTTAACGAAAAAACGTTTGGAACGCATTGAGCAAAAAGTGCAAGAGCTAAATCACCAACGTTCAAAAGAAAAGCGCCAATTAAAGTTATACGCAAATAAATTAAATGAATTTTCTTGTTTAATTGAGGCGCAGGGCTATATTAAAGAAAATATTCAACCATTTTTAATGGACGAACAAATGCCGTTAAAAGAAAAAGATATTTTAATGCTAAAAGAAACGATTAACAGTATTATAAGCATTGACCTGACAAATAATGGGCTACTTGCACGTAGTCAAATGAACAATAAAATGGAGAGCATTGCAATTCCTTTCGATGTTCAGAAAAAATATCCATTACATACGTTAGCTTTAACAGAAGTAGATGTAAAATCAAACGATATACCAGAAATACCGAAAAAATTAGATATTCAATATGAAGAATAAATGTTAAAAGAAAATGTTCTAAAATTAATTTATAATTTTAGAACATTTTTTATGTATTTCCGGTTTTTTACAAATGGATTAATTGGCTAAAATTGGAACTAAATAAGACGGTTTTCGTATAGATAGTAGGAGGGATTAACATGATTCAAATTAAAGGACGTTTTACTGAAGCGAAAATTTATTCAAATACAGCCTTACAATCAGCTATCGATCAAATTAAAGAATTGGCAAATCAAGCCTTTATGGAAGGAACAAAAGTACGGATTATGCCAGATTATCATGCAGGGAAGGGTTGTGTTATTGGCACAACGATTCAACTTCAAAATCGTGTAGTGCCTAATCTTGTAGGCGTTGATGTTGGTTGCGGTGTATTTGTAGCTGAGTTAAATGAGACGGATATCGATTTTTCGAAACTTGATACTACAATTCGAGCACATATACCAAGCGGACAGAATATCCATCAGGAAGTATCTTCTGCACGTCATTTTGTTGAATTCGAGGGGAGACAGTTTGTAGCAAGTGGTTTAAAAGATGACTATACGAATTTATCGCTTGGTACACTTGGGGGAGGCAATCATTTTATAGAGCTTGCCAAAGACGATGCAGGCACACACTACTTACTTATCCATACTGGGTCGCGTTATGTCGGAGCTAAGGTAGCGAATTGGCATCAAAAAAGAGCCTATGAAACATTACAACAAGAAGATTTAAAAGATAAAATTGCCGAGCTGAAATATCAGGGGCGCGAAAAAGAAATTCAAGCGATGATTAAAGCTTTTAAAGAGCAAAATCCTATTGTACCAAAAGATTTAGCTTATTTAGAGGGTGAGTATTTCCATGATTATATTCACGATATGAAAATTGCTCAGCAATATGCTCGGATGAATCGTTGGACAATTGCCGAAACAATCTCCAAGCATATGAACTGGCGTTTTAACGAAACATTCGATACGATCCATAACTATATTGATACAGAAACAATGACGTTAAGAAAAGGAGCCGTTCGAGCAAATAAAGGGGAGAAGCTGGTTATTCCTATGAATATGCGAGATGGCTCACTTATTTGTATGGGGAAAGGGAATGCAGATTGGAATTACTCAGCACCACATGGGGCAGGGAGAATGTATTCTCGCCGTGCTGCAAAAGAAGCACTAAACATGGAAGATTTTAAAGAAATGATGCAAGGCATTTGGACAACATCCGTAAACGAAGAAACATTAGATGAAGCCCCAATGGCATATAAGCCGATGTCAGAAATTACATCTGTTCTCGAGGAAACTGCAGATATAATAAAAGTAATTACACCTGTTTATAATTTTAAAGCTAGCGAAGCCGTTAAGCCTTATGAGCGAAAAAATCAAAAAAATTCCTAATAATAGAAAGTACTTGCATTTACTCTTATCTATTAACATTATTTCTTTAATGGTATAAAATAGGCTTACAAAGATGAAGTGGGTGGTTTTTTGGTATCTTCAAAAGATGTGGCTAAGTATGCGGGTGTCTCTCAAACAACGGTTTCAAGGGTGTTAAATACTCCTGAACTCGTAAAGCCGAAAACTGTTGAAAAAGTGATGCGGGCAATTGAGGATTTAAACTATATTCCAAATGATATTGCAAGATCGCTTGTACAGAAAAAAACTGGCATTATTACTTTGATATCAGGGCCTTTACATAATCCTTTTTTTGTCGATACAACTACTGCAATCGTTAATTATGTTACTGCTCGGGGCTATAAAGTAAATGTTTATTTTGGTACGGAAGATGATTTAGATTCTATTTATAATTCTGTTTTGGAAACTAGGGCTGATGCGATTATTTTATCGTCTATGTTATATGAAGATGACTTATTTTTTAAGCTTGAAAAACTAGGCGTACCTTTTATCATGTATAATCGCAAGCATCGAGAAAACAGGTATTTTGTAGAAATTGATAATGTGGAAGCTGGTTATATAGCGACGAATCATATTTTATCTTTAGGTCATCGTAACATATGTTGGATTGGCGGCCCACATGAAATCAGTACTTTTTTTGAAAGGTACAATGGCTTTAAAAATGCATTAAAGGACAGCGGTATAGATATAAATACAGTGCCAGCATTTTTTACAAATACGAAAAAAGACGATATTGAACGAGTATTTGAGGAAATACTAAAATTTCCTACGAGGCCTACCGCTATTTGTGCCGCAACAGATGCAATTGCTATTGAAATTTTAAACCTTTGCTTAGAGAGGGGCTTTCATGTTCCTCAAGATTTTAATGTTATTGGCATTGATAATGTGGAGCTCAGTAAGCACCATTCAATTGCTTTAACAACAGTAGGTTTAGAATCCGAAAAAAACCTCGGATTTATTGCTATTGAAAAGTTATTTGAGGTAATGGAGAAAAAAAGTGATTGCATCCAACAAACAGAATCTGTTAAACTTTTCCCGAGAAATACAACAAGTAAAAAAATAAACTGAGGCCTCAGTTTATTTTTAAAAATCAAAATGGTTACGTATTCATTTTTTTATTTTCAGAAATGAATACGTAACCATCAAAAGAGAGGAGTGAGTAAGGTCTTGAAAAAGAGCTTATTTATTAATGGACAATGGCAAATGACAGATGAATTTATGGAGGTTCAAGCTCCCTACTCAAAAGAGGCCATTGCTCAATTTGCTATGGCCACTGAAGATGATGTGCAGCATGCAATTGAAAGTGCTCATGCAGCAGAAGCCGAAATGGCAGCATTAACAGCATTTCAAAGAGCAGAAATTTTAGAACAATTATCGGATCTATTTGCAGAAAATCGAGAAGAGGCAGCTAGAATTATTTCACTAGAATCAGCTAAACCCTTAAAATATGCCTATGCTGAGATTGATCGAACGATTGAAACTTACAAATTTGCAGCAGAAGAAGCTAAACGACTATCTGGTGAAATGATTCCAATGGATGCATCTAAAAGTGGAGAGGGTAGATTTGGTTATACAATTCGAGAGCCATTGGGCGTTATTGCGGCTATCACGCCTTTTAATTTTCCGCAAAATTTAGTAGCCCATAAAGTTGGACCCGCATTAGCAGCTGGAAATACGATTGTTTTGAAGCCTGCAACCCAAACAGCGTTATCTGCTCATTTTTTAGCAAAATTATTGGCACAAACAAAATTACCAGCAGGTGCATTTAACTTAGTAACTGGGCAAGGAAAACTAGTAGGAGATGCCTTTTTAGCACATCCAAAAGTAAAGATGATTACATTTACTGGAAGTCCTGCTGTAGGTATTTCCCTCCGCAATCGCGCTGGCTTAAAGAAAGTCACATTAGAACTTGGTTCGAATGCTGGTGTTATTGTTGATGAAGGGATTCAACTCGATAAGATTATGGACCGAATTGTGATGGGGGCTTTTGCAAATCAAGGTCAAGTTTGCATCTCCCTACAGCGTATATATGTAAAAGAAAATATGATGAATGTATTTTTAGAAAAACTAAAAGCAAAAATAGAACAGCTAATAATAGGGGACCCATTAGATGTAACAACGGATTTAGCGATGATGATTTCAGAAACTGAGCAACAGCGTGCTGTCACATGGATAGAAGAAGCGGTAGCAGAAGGTGCCGAAGTACTGACAGGTGGTCGTATTGAAAATAATATTTTACTTCCAACAGTATTATATAATGTATCCTCCCAAAGCCGTGTATCTTGTGAGGAAATATTTGCACCTGTTGTAATTGTCAATTCTGTTTCTTCCATAGAAGAAGCTATTGATGCTGTCAATGATTCACATTACGGCTTACAGGCAGGCATATTTACACCTTCAATCGAGATGGCCTTTAAAGCTTCAAAGAAATTACAAGTAGGAGGCGTCATTATTAATGACGTTCCAACATACCGTGTTGACCATATGCCATATGGCGGCATTAAAGAAAGCGGAACCGGTCGAGAAGGAATCAAATATGCAGTTGAGGAAATGACAGAAATGAAGCTAGTGATTTGGAATAACAATTAACTTCTTTCAGCAGCAAATGTTTTTATGTAGCGAAAGCAAAGCGACAGCTACAATTATGTCGAGGCATAAATGATTCCGAAATGGAGATGGTTGTAAATGAACATAATCAAACAGCACCCGAAATTGTATGTTATGGGTAATGGAACAATACGAATGGATAAAAACTATCTGATTGCCATGCATAACCCTGCAACGATTGATCATCCAAACCAGCCAAATGAATTTATAGAGCTTCCAGTTTATACAGTATTAATTGATCATCCAGAAGGAAAAGTATTATTTGATACAGCATGTAACCCAAATTCAATGGGATCTGAAGGGCGCTGGGGTGAATTTACTCAAAAAGCATTCCCGATTAATATGCCAGAAGATTGCTATTTACATCATCGTTTAGAAGAGTTAAATGTGCGTCCAGAAGATATTAAATATGTTGTAGCTTCACATTTACATTTAGATCATGCAGGCTGTTTAGAGCTTTTTACAAATGCAACGATTATTGTACAGGAAGATGAATTCAATGGAACTTTACAAACATACGCAAGAAATGTAAAAGAAGGTGCCTATATTTGGGGTGACATTGATATGTGGATAAAAAACAATTTACAATGGCGATTAATTAAGCGTGGTGAGGATAATGTGAAACTTGCAGAAGGAATCCAAGTTTTGAATTTTGGAAGCGGTCATGCTTGGGGAATGCTAGGTTTGCATATTAATATGCCAGAAACGGGTGGAATTATTTTAGCTTCAGATGCCATTTACACCGCTGAAAGCTTTGGGCCGCCTGTCAAGCCACCAGGAATACTATATGATTCTGTGGGCTATAATTCTACGGTTGAACGAATTAGAAGATTAGCAAATGAAACAAATTCGCAAGTGTGGTTTGGCCATGATTCAGTCCAATTTAAGTCATTTAGAAAATCGACAGAAGGCTATTATGAATAGATAGGAGTAGAACAATTATGCATAAATTAACCTTTACTCCTGCGAGTTATACAGGCTGGGGTTGTTTGAGTCAGCTACTACCGGAAGTAGAAAAATTGAAAGCAAATAATATTTTAATAATCACAGATCCATTTTTAAAAGAGTTAGGTTTAACAGATCATCTTGAAAAGCCATTACTTGAAAATGGGTACGCTACAACTATTTATACCGATATTGCCCCAGAGCCACCGCTCGCAATTGGTGAGAAACTAGTTGAATTCACAAGAAAACATCATTTTGATTTAGTGATTGGTCTAGGGGGAGGAAGTGCATTAGACTTAGCGAAGCTTGCCGCTGTATTGGCAACACATGATGGGAAAGTGGCAGATTACTTAAACTTAACGGGAACAAAAAATATTGAAAATAAAGGGTTACCTAAGGTTTTAATTCCAACTACATCTGGAACAGGCTCAGAAGTGACAAATATATCCGTGCTATCACTAGAAACGACTAAAGATGTTGTGACACATGATTACTTATTAGCAGATGTCTCCATTGTAGACCCTGCGTTAACGATTTCCTTACCACCCAAAGTGACCGCTGCTACAGGCGTAGATGCTTTAACACATGCAATAGAGGCTTATGTTTCTGTAAATGCCAATGAAGTAACTGATGCACTTGCACTACAAGCCATTAAATTAATTAGTGGTTCCATTCGAACTGCAGTGCATGACGGTCAAAATAAGCAGGCACGCTCGGATATGAGTTATGGAAGTTATTTGGCAGGCTTAGCCTTTTTCAATGCTGGTGTTGCAGGAGTACATGCTTTAGCTTATCCACTTGGTGGCCAGTTCCATATTGCTCATGGAGATTCCAACGCAGTGCTATTACCATATGTCATGGGCTATATTCGTCAAAGTTGCGAAAAACGTATGAAAGATATTTTAGATGCAATGGGTATTTCATCTGCGTATTTATCGCAAGAAGAGGCTTCCTATAAATGTGTAGATGCATTGAAGCAACTTGTGAAGGACGTTAATATTCCGTCCACATTACAAGGATTTAATATACCAGAATTAGCACTGGAACAACTAACGGATGATGCGACAATGCAAACAAGAATTTTAGCACGTAGTCCGATGCCGCTTAAGCGAGAAGATATCTATTCGATATATCGAGCTGCATTTGATGGAGAAGTTCGAGAACCACAACTACTATAAAGAAGATACGAGAAACGTTGATTGCGGGCGTTTCTCTTTTTAGGAGCTTTCTCAAAGATTAAAGTCCCTGTTAGTGAAATAACTACTTCCAGGTAAATAATGTTTAAACATTTCCAAAGCATCCGTATGCTCTTTTAATACAGCAATGGTTTTATTGTTTGGTTTTGCAAAAATAATAGAATAATCCTCTTCGTTAAGTTCCTTGTTAATGGAAAAAACTAATTTTTCTTCATCAAATGAAAATTGAATATTAACACCTATTAATTAAAGATTGTGAAGGAATACACTTAAAGTAACGGAGTGCTTTAGTGAAATATTCGATTTAAGAAAACATAAAAACAGAGTTGATTCTACACATCTTGTAGATTAACTCTGTTTTTATGTTTTAACAGCAACAATCAAAGAAGCCCTTTTTTAAATTCTATGAAGTAATAGATACAGAATATAAATGAAAATGAAATTTGTTACAATTGATTAAATAATTAAAAATAAATCGAACGAAAATGTCAGCTTGACTGTCTAATAAGTAGAAGGGGGTGTATGTGATGGATGAACAAGCATTGGTGAAGCGTGCGATAGCTGGGGACGAAGATGCTTTTTTACATCTAATAAAACAATATGAACAGACGATGTACCGTATGGCATTTTCCTATTTAAGAAATGAACATGATGCCATTGAAGCAATACAAGAAGCTACATATCGAAGCCTAAAAAAGATACATACCGTCAAAGAACCAGGTTATTTTAGTACGTGGCTTGTCCGAATTTTACTCAATATTTGCCATGATATGCGTGAAAGAAGCAGTCGTCTTAATTTGCAAGAAGACATAGAAATCAGCGATAATGCCCCCAATTATGAGCGTTTTGAAATGACAGATATCATTACAAAGCTACCAAAAGAGCAGCAAGAGCTTATTTTTCTAAAATATTTTCAAGATTATAAAAATCGGGATATTGCTAGACTTCAAAATATTCCAGAAGGAACTGTGAAGTCAAGGTTACATGCGGCATTGAAAAAGCTAAAACTATATTTTACGGAGAAGGGAGAGCTATAGATGAAACAGGTAGAAAAGCATGATTATGATATTTTTGTCAAAGAACTAGCGAAAATTGACATACCACTTGAGCATTTAGAAGAGTCGCATAGGAAAAGTGTCATACGCTTCCAAAAAGAAAAGCGTAATCGACAACGTATATGGAAAAGCAGTGCTGTTACTTGTGCATTGCTGTTACTTTTTGTAACGTCTATCCGTGTATCTCCAGCTTTTGCGAATACCATCGCAAAAATCCCAGGCTTTGCTCCGTTAGTAGAGATGATTACGTATGATAAAGGGGTCAAAGATATACTCCATAACAACTATTATGAGGAACTAGGACTGTCACAAACGAAAAATGGTGTATCATTTACACTTCAAGGAGTTATTGCTGATGAAACAGGTATGATATTGCCTTATACATTTTCGGCACCGTTCGATGTTCATGATTTAGCAATCAAGAAAATGGAGCTCCGTCTAAATGGTGAGGTATTACCCGCTGGAATAAGTTACAGTTGGTATAGCGAAAAAGAAACATCTTTGATTGAAGATAAATTTGCGGCTTCATTTAAAAATCCTATAAATTATGACAATGCTAATTTTGAACTATATATACAATTTGCAGATGAAAAACAAACAGAGTTTACGATCCCATTTTCACTTAAAAAGCCAATAGCGAAAACGAAGTCCTATGTATTGAATGAAAAAATGAGCTTTGAAGGTCAGCAAATCATCATCAAGTCTGTATCAATTTCACCGCTCCGTACAGGTGTTACAATCGCTCTCGATCCACATAATGATCAGCGTATTTTAGGATTTGATGATATTCGTCTATTGGATGAAAAAGGGGAGGAATGGACGACGATTAATAATGGCATAACAGCTACAGGGGATTTTATGGATTGGGAAGCGACATTCTTTATGCAAAGTAATTATTTTAGAGAGCCCAAAAAGTTAACATTATCCATTGGAAAAGTAAAAGTATTGCCGAAAGGGCAAGATTTTATAGAGGTAGATTTTAACCAAAAGAAAGTGCTATCGAAACCACCTCTCCCAGGCTTAAAAGTTCAAGTTAATAAGCACATGGTAACAATAAATGTTCCAACTTCTTATGAAAATAAAAATATCGGTTTACTTGGCACGGCCATAGATGCAAATGGCGAAAGTGTTATCAGTAATTCAGTAAGTCACTATAGACCTGATGAATACGTAATCGAACAAACCGAAACATATGACATGAAGGGAATCATCAACCCAGTTCGTATCTATTTCTCACATTATGAAAACTTTTTAGATGGAACTCAAACAGTTGATATTCCACTGAAATAGAGGTGGAATTTCGGTGCCGAAATAAGTAAGAAAAAGAGAAATGTTAGTTTTTTAGCGTTTCTTTTTTTTTAGGCTCTGTTTAATTACGGTGTTGATATTTAATTATTACGAAAGTTGGTTCTGACAAATTAAAAGGGTAGATTATAAGTATTTGCCACAAGAATACGCTTTTAATTTGAGAAAAACAACAATCAAGTTAAACAGCCTTTTATTAAAAAGTACAAACTTTAATAATGAATAAAGTATTAGGAAGAAGAAAGTTATTATGAATATTTTCCTAGGAAATGAATAGCAAATAATGAATAATTGGTATATAATAGATATTATTTTATTATATGGAGGGCATACTGGTGAAATTAGTACTACAGATAACAAGTGTGATATTAATTGTTTCCGCTATAATTTTTGCTTTATCTCAAATCTCAAGTTTAAAAGAAGAAAGGGAGGATATGAAGTATTGGGAAGAAGTGACTCGTAAACATTATGATAATAACCTTATAGAAGAAAGATATTTTGTATTAAAAGATAGTTATACCTCTCATCTCACTACAACTTTAGTATTAGCAATATCTATTATATTAACAGGAATATTCTTTCTAGCCATAGCGAAAATTATTTCCTTACTTCAAGACATAAGTTTAAAAATTTGTATGAAGCCTCAAGAAGAAGAATTTGAGTTGTTAAATTAATCGGAGGAATAGTATGTTAGTTGATATAAATTGTCCAATTGAAGTGCTTAAGTATCAGCTTTATAGAAGTAAAGAAACTGGTAAGGTTTATTGCTCATTTAGATTTAATAATATTTCAGAAAATAGAATTAAAGGCTTTAATGCTACCATTTATTGTTTTGATCAATTTGGTGAGCCAGTTGGTTGGGAATCAAATAGCTTTAAATATAAACTTCAGCTACCTGAATCAATAGGTCCTAACCGAGCATTTGGTGACAATGAAAAAATTTCATTAGAAAATTTTCCACATGCAAGAAACATTGATATAGTCATTGAGAAAGTACTTTTTAGTGATGGAACTACATGGACTCAAACTGAATCAGAGCTAGAAAAAGTAGAACTAAAAGAAATTAATAACCCTTGGCTATTAACGTTTGTAAAAACACATGAAGGAAATGATGCACAATATTATTATTCACAAATATTGAATGATAAATGGACATGTGTATGTGGACGTCTTAACGTAGAGAATATGAACACATGTAAGCGTTGCAAAAGAGAAAAAGATCATGTTCTTTCTATTATAATAATGAAGAAGCGATTAATGACCAAATTAAATTATATGAAAAACAGTTGGAAGAGAAAAAAAAGAAAGAGCTATTAGAAAAAGAACGCCAACAAGAAATATTTAAGAAAAAAGTAAAGCAAATGATTAAATATAGCTCTGTGTTAATCAGTCTTTTATTGCTTATTGGTATTGCAACTTATGGCTTTATAACAAAGTTTACTTTTTCATGGGAAAATTATCTTTTATTAAAAGATAAGGATGTCTCTTTGATTGAAGCAGTAAAAAGTCAAAATATGAATGATATAAATTTTTTGATTGAAAACGGGGCCAATGCTAATTTTGTTAACAAAGATGGCGAAAATTCAATAAGTGAAGCCATCAAATTACCTAATAAAAAATTAGCTATTTCCTTAATGAATAAAGGAATGGGAAGTATCAGAGTTGGAAAAGACAAGGATACCCTTGCGCATGTTGCAATCAATAATGAACAATATGAAATATTAAAAGATTTTCATAAATACGGTATTGATATGGACGTAAAGAATGAGCTGGGGCATACCGTTCTATATTCTGCAATGAAAACAGGGAATCGAGAGATGATTGAATACCTTATTAATGAAATGAAAGTAAATCTTCAAGAAGTAGATAACGAGGGAAACAATATAGTTCAAGTAGCCTTATTACAGCAGTTAAACAATACAGCATTAATAAAAGAATTATTGAACCTGGATATTGATTTAAAGAAAGTGAATATAGATGGACAAAATACATACGAAACGGCTATTCTTACTCAAAATAAAGAGGTAGTTCAAATATTTATAGATAAAGGACTAGATCTTAATAAGGTTGATAAATTTGGAAATAATGCAATCCATGTTCTCCTAAATCATAAAAAAGATAATTTTGATTTTTTAGCAGAATTGATAAAAAAGGGAACAAATGTAAATGGATTCAATGAACAAGGGCAAACACCATTATATTTAGCGATAGTAAATGGGGATAAAAAAACTGTTGAAGAACTAATTAATAAAAAGGCAGATATAAAAACTGTTAATAGTAGCGGTGACTCAGCACAAGAGATAGCTGAAAAGTCTAATAAATCTTTGGTGGGATTATTTGAGCAAGGTAGATTTATTATTAAGATTGATAAACAAAAGAATGGTTTTATGGTTAATGGAATTGCTCTAGGTAATTCGAGAAAAGATGTAGTTAATAAGTTAGGAAAACCAGCTAAGAGGAAACAGTTCGATACCGCATATGGTGAAATAGACTGTGATTTTTATTACTTGAAAGACAGTACAGGACAAGATATAGAGACGCAATATTGTTCTTATATAGGTAAAAGCGATAAGATTGAAAACATATCGTTTGAATTTTATTCTAAACAGCTAAATGAAAAATGGTATAAAGATTTAGGAGAACCGTATGTCAATGATGAAGCGCCGTTATTTTACTTAAAGGGTACAGATCAACTATTGCTTTTAAAACCAAACGAAGAAGTAGGGTTTCTTAGTTATAGTGGCTATTTTGATTAAGTCCATATAATATGTAAAAGAAAAGAGTCATTTTTAATCTTCCTGCGTAAATGTTAAGTAAGACTAAAACATTGAGGATGAATAAAAAATGACTCAATTTACTAGTAAATTTTAAGCTTCAGCATCTGGTGTAAATGAACGTGTCGCTAATTCAGCGTCAAGCATAAAGATGGCATTAGAATCATTTTCAATGCGTTCAATTTTACGAATTAACGTGTCGAATGTTGATTCTTCCTCCACTTGCTCGTCAATAAACCATTTTAAGAAAGCCATTGTCGCATGCTCGCGCTCGTCTAAAGCGATATCCGATAGATTATAAATACGGCGAGTCACTTCCTTCTCGTGTGAAAGAGCAGTTTTGAAGGCATGTAAAATAGACTCGAAATGGTTATCTGGGCTATCGAAGCCATGGATTGTTGCACGGTAGCCCATATCGCTTAGGAAATTATAAAATTTCATCGCATGGAAGCGCTCTTCTTCAGCCTGTACTAAAAAGAAGTTGGCAAAGCCATCGTAATCTTGATCTGTGCAATATGCCGCCATCGCCATATAAGCATGCGCAGAGTAAAATTCAAAATTCATTTGTTCGTTTAGTGCTGTGTGTAGTTTTTCAGATAACATAAAAGTTTTCCTCCCTTTGCAGTAAATACCTGCTGCATCTCTTTTAGTATACAGCGAAGAAGGACAGTGTGGCAATTTAATTGATTTTTATTCTCAATTATGAAATTTAATCAAATTCATTTTTTAAACGCCAAATGACTTCTAAAAGATTGACAAATAAATTAATGAAATCTAAGTATAGATTTAAAGCCATGCCTACTACTTCAGCATCTGAAACGTGATTATGTCGGATTCGGTTAAAGTCATAAACCGTATAGAGACTAAAAAGTAGTACAGTAATTCCTGCAATAATCAAAGCGACCAAGTTGCTAACAGGGAAAAACATAAAGGCTAATGAAAATACAATAACGACGATTAATACGGTGAATAAATAGGTTCCCCAATTGGAAATGTCTTTATTCATCATCATACCTATCAGTGCTAGCACAATAAAAATAGCTACAGTCGCTACGAAAACAAGTAAAACAAGTTGTTGCCCTAGCTCTACAATGTAAAATTGTGTTGTCCAAAATAGTGAAATTCCCATTAAAAAGGGGATTGTATACATAATAGAATTAGCAAGCTTCAAGTTTCGTACAAAAATGACAATGATAAGAAGTACAAGCGCAATAATGGATATTGGCATGACAATTGCAGGAGGTAATAATGTTGCTATGTACATTCCGACAACTGTTAATACCCACATAAAAGCAAAGTGTTTTAAGATCTTATTTAAGTTTTGATTTTTAGCATACGCCATATAGAAAAATCCTTTCTTTTGTAAAATAACTTTTATATAGTAACATACGAATCAACATTGAAAAAGATTCAACTATAAAAAAATATGTATTATTATCATCATGTGGTGCTAACTGGTTACCAAGTATCCACGATTTGATGATACAAACAATACCCGGCCTTCGCTAGACCGGGTAATATTTTTTCATTATTTTACATTTTTCCTTTGGTTTTTCACACCAACTAAATAGCCACCAAGGGCAATTGCAACTAAGACAATCCAGAAAATGGCCTTCCAAAGTGTTGAGTGTGGAAATTCATGTGGGATTATACCTAGTTTTTCGTGTGCTAATGTTAGAACAGCCAGCTTTACACCAACCCAACCAACGATTAAGAAGGCAGCTGTTTCAAGTGATGGATAATTATCGAGTATTTTCACGAACCAACGAGCAGCAAAACGCATCATAATAACACCGATAATACCACCTAAAAACATCACAGCGAATTGCCCAGCATTAATGCCGCCAACATCGAAATTTCCGATATGAGGTAGTGTAACTGCAATGGCGACAGCAGCTAATATTGAATCTATGGCAAAAGCAATATCAGCAAACTCAACCTTCAGTACGGTCATCCAGAAACCAGATTGTTTTTTATTCTCCTGAGTTTCCTCGGGATTTTGTTTGGCTTTTCGGGAATCATAAATATGCTTCGTTGACATAATTAATAAATAGGCAGCACCTAGAGCTTGAATTTGCCAGAAGTTAACGAGCGTTGTAATAAGAAATAGTGCCGCAAAACGAAAAACAAATGCTCCCACTAAACCATATAGCAATGCTTTTTGCTGTTGATTTTTTGGTAAATGCTTAACCATAACAGCCATAACAACGGCATTGTCTGCAGCTAATAAACCTTCTAGTACAATTAATACGACGAGGACCCATGCGTATTCTAGTAAAATTGCCTCCAAATGTATTTCCTCCTTTATACTTTGAACAGAAATGAATAAATTGCTTTCAACTTATTCTTTGCTTTTTTAGGCAAAATAAAAAGACCCATGCCTAAAAAAATAGGCAAAGGTCTTGCTAAGCTAATTAATTGGTTGTTGCACAGAATATCTGTACGCCAAGATATGCCTTCACACCCGATGGTAAATAACCATGTAATGACGAATGTGAAATCAGATGCTATGTTTACATCTGCTAGCTACTCCCCTTTGACATAATTGTCAAAAGCTATTCAATTCTTTATACATGAATTATAGCATGCTGATCATCAATTGCAAATCAATATGTGAAGATATGTTAATTTTTTTGTGGTAAAAATAATTATTTCGACAATATCGCAGCATATTGCCATATGTTGAACTTCGTACCGACTGGGTGACTCCTTGGGGAATAGCAAGATAAATTGAATGTGAAAATGAATAAATAAAGTCTTATTTATATTTAATCCAAAATAAAATATCCTCTTAAATAGTTATGTACATTTAAGGGGATATTTTTAGATTACTCATTAAATGTTCCCGTAAATGTTTTACGGCCAGAATTTACTTGGTTAACGTCTATTTCTAATTTACTAATAGAACTTGGCGTTAATGGGATCTTTCCGTCTTTCTCTATCTTTTTCCATACTTTCACATTTTTTCGGTATAGATGTTCAGAAAGGCGATAAATATCAATATCTTTCGTTAATGCTTCTTTATACGTTGTTCGAATTTCTTTCTTCACTTCTTTTATAATCTTTTTTCTTATTTCATCTTCTGAAATATTCGTTTTGAAACCATTTAAAATTGCATTTATTTTTACATGGACATCAAATGTTACTTGATCATTTTTAACAAGTGGTTCAATATTTACTTTTATTTTTTCCAATGTTGCTGTCAAATAATCTGTTTCGTTATCATCTAACTTAAAGGTTATTTCACCTCGGTGCGTTCTATTATGCATCCATTGCATGCCTCTTGCAGCATCATTCTTTATAAAGCCTTTAAACCCACTTTTAGAAAGTACCCCGACCCCTGTTAAGGCAGTTTCCTGACCTTGTTGCTCTGCAGTTTCCCAGTTATTACTGATCGTTACATAAGGGATACCAATTTCGTGATTTGGTTCATTTAAGCCAATAACTAAATTTCGGAAATTAACGGGCTCGACGAATATTTCTTTATCAGCTGTATCTAAAGGAGTACTAAGCTTTGATGATATAAGAGATTTATTCAAAATCGGCGTTAGAAGAAGGATGTCTTTTATAGAATCTTGTGTACAATAGGTCCATATTTGATACCTTGTTTCCCTATACCGCAACACAGTGTCTATAATGGAGAGGGCATTTTTATTTTTCATCGCTTCCTCGGAGAAAATTATAAATGTCATATGCCCCCAAAACACTTTTTGGTCGACGGATTGAAATAATTTATAAAGTGCTTCTTCCATTGTTTTTCCCTTAGATTGTCCAACTTCTGCCTGTACTGTTTGAGGATTAGGATATTCGAATTTTGCAACATTGGTGAAGTTAATTAATTGCATGTATATTACATACTGACCATCTTTATAATCAATACCAAGTCCATCTACATAATACATTCTTTGAGCTTCATTAACATCCCAACATCCTGAGAGAAGGAGTGAAGTAGCTAAGCTTGACAGTAAAATAACTTTTTTCTTCATTGTTTCTTCCTGCTTTTAGATGTACGTGTGTTATCTTGGGGTGCAAGTGCTTTATTACGCTCGGTGTAGCCTTTTGGTGATAAGCGGAAGATCGATTTTTTAATAGTTGTCCAATTTAAATCTGTTGCAAGATTCATGTAAGAATAACCGTAAATTCGGATGTTACATAAGTAAAGAAGTGTAAAGTAAAGTGAGATGAAAAAGCCAAATAAACCAAAGAAAGCACTGGCAAGAATGAACGCAATACGCAATATACTGATGGTTGTGACAAGAGATTGGTTCACAAGAGTAAATGATGCAATTGTAGAGATCGCAATAACGACAATCATTTCTGGACTTGTCACACCAGCGCGAATGGCTGCATCACCAATAATTAAACCTCCAACTACACTTATCGTACCACCAATAACAGAAGGCAGACGTAAGCCCGCTTCTCGAAACAATTCAAACATAAGTAGCATGATTAGCATTTCGAGAGAGGAAGGGAGAGGTAAACCTGTTTTTGATTGGACGACTGTTGCTAAAAGCTGGAATGGTAGCTGATTTTGATGATAGGTCGTCAAAGAGAGCCAAAATGCAGGCAATAGCAAACCGATTAAAATGCCAACGATCCTCAAAAGTCGTTCTATAGAACTGAAAACGATTGGATATTCATTATCCTCAGCGGATTTTAATAATAAAAATAAATTAACAGGTGTGATGATGCCATATGCTACACCATCGACGAAAATAAGAAAGCGTCCTCTAATTAGAGCCTGAATAGCATAATCGGGTCGTCCTGTGTAATCGAATTTTGGGAAAAGTTTGGAGTTTTTATTAACCCGCTCCATTAATATATCCCCACTAAAGACAATATCTGTATCTACAGCTGTCAGTTGCTTTTTAATTCCGTGTAAAATATCCATATCGACAATATCATCAAAATAAAGAATAGCCACGCTTGTTTTTGAACGTTTGCCTAACTCCATTTTTTCTACACAAAAAGAATTCGTAGGTAAACGTTTTCGTAATAGTGCAATGTTGACCCGGATGTCTTCAATAAAGTTATCCCTTGGTCCCTTAACGAGAACTTCCATCCTCGTTTCTTCAGGATTTCGATTAGGCTTTTTAGCAATATTACTAGCGTATAAAAGTTCTTCCTCTTCAAAATAAAGCAGTAGGAAACCAGTATATACAAAGGTAATGGCTTCTTCTTTATCTTTGATTTTTTGAAGAGTCGGGATGTGAAGTTGCTGTGTAATATTATCTTCAAAGGTTGTATCAGCTAAATTGTCATAAAGATACTGAACACGCCGAATAATGACTTCATTGAGCATTTGCTGGTCTATCATTGCATCACAGGTAATGAATTGAACCTTTTTTTGATTAAATGTATATTCCTGAAATTGAATATCTGCTGATTTTTGAAATAGTTTTTTTAAGGTGTTTAGATCTATCACCTTCTCCTGCTGAGACATTATGATTCACCACTTTCCATCTCTTGTTTTTCAGATTTCTTTTTTGGGGAAGACTTACCTGAAAAGAACGCTACTAGTACGAAAAAAATTGACAGAAGAAAAAAGAAAATAAAAGTCACTGTTAATATATAGTTCCCTTTCACCTTCAAAAATATGTTTTCATTTAAAATAATTAGCGGTAGACACAGTAGAAAGAAGGGTGGAGCTAGCATTCTCCATATTTGCTTCGGGGCCCCAGTCATTTTCAATAAATCCGCTATAACATATAAGAGGAAGCTAACTCGTATAAATGTACCAGTAAGCCATTGGTATATTGAGAAAAAGTCAAGATGCTCAATATAGCGACCAATTGATACTAGTCCCCATTCCTCGTAGGCAGGATATCTTTGCTTTGCGGCTTCGGTAGGACCAAATTCTGCAATTGCTCCAAGGAGTGGACCTAAAGTAAGCCCCATTAAAATGAAAAGTATGATGCCTAAATGATACCAACGAAGACGTTCTTTAAATTGGTGCTGCAAAAATAACAGTATGATTAATTCAATAAATCCTGATGCCGGGTAAACCATCCCTTTAATAACGGGGTGGAATCCATGCTCAAAAAATGGACGTAATAACTCATATTCTTTTACCTGTATATTTGTAAATGCTACAAAAAAACCAAAGACTACTACACCAAATAATACAAAGACATTTAACATAACAATGGTTTGTAAGCTAGTTGTAACGAGTAAAATACAAAGAATCGTATAAATGAGTAATAATATAATGACCGGTGTTTCAGGTAAAAACGTTGTGTTTACCCATTGCAATGTTTCAACCATCGTAAAAGCAGCTAAAATGAGTAAATAAATAACGATAATATAGATGACAATTGTAGAGCCTATTTTCCCGATTTTCCCATCTAACCAGTCTCTAATAGGTTCTTGATTCGTCTTTTTTTGAATATAAACTAAAAGAAATAGCCAGAAGAATATAATAACAGTAGCCATTAATACAGATGCCCAACCATCTCTCCCTACAACGTCGAGTAGTGGGGGAATAATTGTCACGTGATTTTTTAAGCCAATAACAGTCATAGATAAGAAGACAACATGTAAAATACTAATCGATCCTACACCTTTCATATAAAAACCCTCTAACGTTAATTGATACATTTTAGCTTAGACAAAAAGTGAGGGGATTATAAGTATGACAAACTACTCTGAAAAGAGAATTTTAACTTCTTGCAGCAGTTGGTAGCGAAAGCAAAGAATCAGCTACAGAAGTCCCCAACCTTTATAGGTGGTGAAGTGAAAGCGGTTTTAAGTCACTTTTCAGTGGGTGTCCAAACATCTGTACCTGTCGCTACGCTTTCGGTACAAAAAACATCCGCTGAAAGAAGTTAAAGCCGATTCCGGACGCAATTATGCCGAGGCATAATTGCTATAGTTCATGAAAAAATTTTTTATAGAAAAAAACGAGGTAATTGACGATTCAAATACCTCGTTTTTTAGAATTATATTTTAAAGGGCAGTAAGTCTCCCCACAATAAGAAGTGAGGTGGGAGACTTACAGCCCGTAAAAGCCCGATTGGTGAAAATTAATAATCCGTGGGTATAGAAACCCCCACGGATTAAAATTTCACTTTATTGCAAATGATTAATGAAGATAATTAGAGCTTACAAGATCCTTTTTAAGGACATCTGTTGGGATTTCAAATTCTACTACGCCCATATAGCCTGGTGCCACTTCATATTTATCAAAGGAAATCACAAGTTTCCCTTTATCAGAAATATAAAATTGCTGGTCTGCTTTAATAGCTGTAAAGTTGTCCGTAACCTCTTCATGCCCTGCACCTTTTACCCAGTATACTTTATCTGAGTCGGAAGCGGCTTGTTTGCGCATCTGTTCGATAATGTTATCGCTGATCGTTTTAATATAACGATCGTCTTTAAATAGCATTGGCAGTGTAATTAAAATTTCATTTTGTTTATCAATCGTATCGTAGTGCATCGTTGTAGAAGATGATGCTACTGTATTGACAGTGTAACGACCAATCGACAAGATTTGGTCATTATCTGTTTTTACGTCGTAGCCACTATCTACGCCTAAAAAGCCGCCACCGTTAGCCTTTAAATCACCAACTTCGGCAATAAAGTCATTATAAAGAGCTTTACCTTCTGAACGGTATTTCTCATTTAAAGCATTAGCAAGATCTTTATTTTCTAAGTTTTCAATAGAAGGTATTTTAATGTCCGCATCGTATGTCTCTTCTTTTACTTCATATTCAGTCCAAGTTAAGACTTTTACGACACTACCAACAACAGGAATATCTGAAAGTGTTCGTGCCATTGCAGGACTGACATTTAAACCAGCTGTAAAAAGCATTGCAGCTGCCGCAGATCCAAGTAACCATTGTGGTGCTCTTTTTTTTCTGTTCTTTTTACCTTGTTTTAATGCGTTTTCAACCACAAAATCAAGCTCCTTTGGAATAGATACCTCATTATATTGTTTTTCTAATTCTTTTAATTTTTCATCCATGTGCTGTTTCTCCCTTCACATCTTCCAACTGTATTTTCAATAGTTTTAGCGCTTTATAAAGACGTGATTTAGCAGTACTCAGCTTAATGTTAAGAATATTTGCAACATCAGCGAGTTTTAAATCTTCAAAATAATGTAAAATAACAACTTCACGGTACATTATAGGTAAGTCTTCTAACGCATGTTCTAAATCAACGTTTTCGTAGACATCCTCTTGTGCAGGTGTTAAATATTGCAATGTATCATCATCTGTTACTTGTAAGCGTTTATGCTTACGTAAAAAATCTATAGATGTACGTACGACGATTTTGTAAAACCAGCTTTTCATATACTCGACATTTTCTAGTCGATCTAGAGAAAGCATTGCTTTTTGAATACTGTCTTGTACGACATCAAGTGCGTCCTGTTCATTTTTCGTATAGCTATACGCGAGCAAATAAAAACGCTCTTTCTGTTCACGAATTAACTGGACAAACACCTCTTCATGTTGAAATGCATTTCTTGTTTTCATGTCCAAAGAAGCTCCTTTATAACATTTTCAAATTGTATACAACTACTAGACGTGTGAAAGGGGAAAAAAGTTGATAGTATAAAAAAATTATCTTATTTTTTTAACATTAAAGGAAAATAATTAGTAATTTATCTAGCATTAATTATCCGTAAAACCCAATAGTGAAGACTAACAATCAGTGGGAATGAAGAAAACCTCCGCAGATTAAAGTTTCACTTTACCGTTCATTTTAATTTGGCGAAAAATCATAGCAAATTATAAACCTTTTGCTATTGCTTAGAAAGGGGAAAAATGAGTTGGGTGTAATTGGAAGTATCGTTGAGAGTCTTTATTTGAAGCAGGAAGTAGATCTTCTGAAATCCTTGAAAAAACTGTTGGATAATGTTGGGGTTTCTAGGAGAGTGCCAAATCTATACAGGGGGTAATACGAGTAGAAAACAACAAATCGTTTTGACAGTATATTAATCTAGTGTTATTATTTACCTAATATTAAGTAAATAAAGGTGAAATGATGAATAAAAGTTTGGATAATAATTATACATTGTTGAATTTTTCCAAAGCCGATAAAGTGATCTTGTGGCTTGGTTTCCCACTTCTCGGTTTAGTGCTTGGTTGGTTTCTTCCGAGTATTGCTAAATGGGCTATTACTTTACCATGGATACCCTTTCAAGGGCCTTTAAATCTAATTGCATCTTATAATGGCGCATGGGTAGGTTTTATCACAATGGCTCTTGGATTGTTTGCGGGAATTATGGTGACATTATTTTCTTTTCATGAAAGCTTAGAAATGACTATTTACGATGAGAAAGTTATGTTAAAACTTAGAGATGATGAAACTTTCTTAAAAAAGGAAGATATTTCACTTGTATTTATAGATGGAAAGCAAATAGTATTATTAGGTAACGATGAGAAAGAGCTGTTTCGATATAAACAAGAGCTTAATAGAAATACAGTTGGTGCTGCATTTTTAAAACATCGTTATGTATGGAGTGATACAGCACCTTTTATAGAAGATTATAAAAAATGGGTGCTGGATTGTCCTGATCTATCACCTGCTGCAAATGCTCTATTAAAAGCAAGAAAAGTAGCGATTGAAGATGGGAATGATGAAGAAGTATTTCAGTTAGCTAAAGAGCTTTGGAAGCTAAGAGTATCTGTAAAAGAAAAAAATAAAAGTCAATATTATCGATAAACGACAAAGAAAAGTGAAGAGTAAATGGCCTATTCAAAAATTGAGAATTGACCATTGTAAAACAATATATATACAAAACGAATAAAGCGGTGCAATTCATATAATTGCACCGCTTTATTTCGTTGTGCGCCCGGCATGCGCAACAACTTGGTGGTGAAAGTCCACTACAGGCTTGGCAGTAGGAACTGTTAGCGAAAGACAAGGGTGTCCATGGTGACGTGGAATCTGAAGGAAGTCGGACGCAAAATCTCGAACTGACGAACAGAAATCAGATATAAGGCTGAATTGGGACGGACGAGTTTGCAGCACAAAACAAAGTCCAATATTGCCCGAATCCCATACAGTAAATCTGGCAGTTACATGAGAGGAAAGTGGTTGCGCTTACCCGGGGAGGTCTCTTGAGGGTTATTGGATTAACAATCGGATTAGTGATAATCGGATGAATCAAGAGAAGTCAGCAGAGGTCATAGTAGCTTTCTAACAAAAGTAAAGGACCGAACAATCTTAAATCTTGAAGGAACAAGGAGGTGAAGACATCCCATCAAAGCACAGAAAACATCGAGGTAAAGACCAAAAGATGGCTACTTATAGAGGGATAAGCTGGAAGCGAAAGAGTATATAAGAGCGTGTAGGGATGTAATCATGGAAATGAAGAAACAAGATGGTATCAATTTAATCGATAGAATCGTTACCAACGGCAACTTATGGAGAGCTTTTAAAAAGGTAAAAGAAAATGGAGGAGCTCCGGGTGTGGACGGAATAACAGTTCACGAACTAAAAT
Source organism: Lysinibacillus sp. NPDC086135 (assembly GCF_044746345.1). NCBI lineage: Bacteria > Bacillati > Bacillota > Bacilli > Caryophanales > Bacillaceae > Lysinibacillus > Lysinibacillus sp. NPDC086135. The sequence goes on from NZ_JBIVCA010000004.1 coordinate 50,795, forward strand.
CTCATCTGCGGAAATATTTTGAGCCACTCAAAAAGAAACTAAAGGATGGCACATACCAACCGCAACCAGTGAAAAGGGTAGCTATTCCAAAATCGGATGGCGGGGTGAGATATTTAGGGATCCCTTGCGTGCTCGACCGTGTAGTCCAACAAGCTATTCTACAAGTAATTGACCCAATCATTGATCCGCATTTTTCTAAGAATAGTTTCGGTTTCCGAAAAGGAAGAAACGCACATCAGGCAATCGAACTCGCCGAACAATACTATCAAGAAGGATATCGAACAGTGGTGGACTGTGATTTAAAAAGCTATTTTGACACAATCCATCACCAACGACTAAGAGCGTATCTAGAAGAATTCATTACAGATAAGATTGTCCTCAAACTTATTTGGAAATTCTTACGTTCAGGTATTCTTGATAAAGATATTTACATTGAAACAACGGAGGGCGCTCCGCAAGGTGGCCCACTGTCTCCTATTCTAGCAAACGTTTATTTAAATAAACTAGATAGAGAACTGGAAAAACGAGGACATCGTTTTATTCGATACGCAGATGACTTTGTGATTTACGTGAAAACGCCAAGAGCGGGAGAACGCGTCATGACAAGTGTGAAAAAATATATCGAAGAAGATTTAGGTCTAACGATTAACGAAAAGAAAAGTAAAGTATGTGGTGCAACAAGCGCTACATTTCTAGGTTTTAACATACAAAACTTAATGGGAAAGTTGGATGCCGACCGAGTAAAGCTGCTAAACAACGATTCAAAGATAAATTAAGAAAATTAACGAGTCGTAAAATGGCAGGTACGTTTGAAGGGATTGTGAAAAGAATCAATCAAACGACGGTTGGATGGATTAATTACTATGGAATTGCCAATATGAAAGCCTTCATAAAAGAAATACAGGGTTGGTTAAATCATCGATTGCGTCAACTCATTTTGAAGCGATGGAAGAAACCAAAAACGAGGTATGCGAAATTACGTCAATATGGGATTGACCATGATGATGCGATGAAAATAGCACATTCAAGAAAAGGGTATTGGCGACTATCGAGAAACGAGATTATTAATCGAGCGATAACAAATGAAAAGCTCACAAAGTGGGGGCTGAAAGACATAACCCAACTTTATGAGCTCAGATACTTAAGAGGTTGAACCGCCGTATACGGGACCGTATGTACGGTGGTGTGAGAGGTCGACTAGCCAAATAATGGCTAGTCTCCTACTCGATTTTAAAGATATAAAGAATGTAAGCCCGAAATATAAAAAATATGCGCGCCTTTCCGGACCGCACTACGAATGTCCATCTATCTGAAATTTTTTTCGAATAGATGGCTATTTTGCACATGTGGCTTGGATATTTTTCGACCAAGGCATGTATTTATTTAAAATTTGGGGTTGCTGATGGATCGGTAAATTCGGCAGCTCCATCATTAGTTTAACTAAATATTGATAGAAATCGATACCATTCGCTTTTGCTATTTCAGCCAGACTCAAGCAGTGCATTCGCTTTAGCACCAGCTTCACTCATAGAAAAACGCCAGTTCTTTCGGCTAATCACATTAGGACGAATCGGATTTTCAGCTGGATTATTATCAATTCCAATCCGACCATCGAACAGAGAAACTTTTAACCCATGTACACGATTTAATGTGTTTTCGGAAACTTTTTCCAAGGTATTTTTTCCGAAGAAAGGCGATTTATCTACCCATTCCTGAAACTTTTCGACAATCGGTTTTGATTGCTTTTGCTGTGCTTTACGACGCTTTCCTGGTGAGAGATGCTTATATTGCCGTTCTAAGCGATGCAGTTGATCACAGTAATCCAAGCCGATTTTCCCATTTTTGCTATCGGCTTTCAGCCAATAATGTCGTATATGCGCCCAACAATTAGCGAATGAAATATTAGATAGCTTACCGTATGCTTATAAAATGCTATTTTTATCGCAATTATTGTCGAAATAATGTCGAAGATTGTAAAAAATAAATACAGTATTATAAATATCACTACTCATGATGATCTTATCTGTGTATAGTTGCATAAGATAAAATGAATAATATTCTACGATAGATGAAGGGGATTACTTTTAAATGGGAAAGAAAATTGCATGGGTTACAGATACAGCAGCATTGTTAGATGAAAAGTTCATACAGGACAATCAAATTCACGTATTACCACTTAATATAGTGTTCGAAGAAGGGGCTTTACGCGAAACTGTTGATATGACACATGATCAGTTTTACGAAAAGCTACGAAATGCTAAAAAAAATCCAAAGACATCACAACCTACTATTGGTGAAGTTGTAGACTTATATAAATCATTAAAAGAACAAGGGTATACATGTGCAATTGCAATTCATACCTCTCAACATCTTTCGGGCACTTATCAAAGCACTTTCACAGCAGCTGGTCAAGCTGAATTTGAAGTATATCCAGTGGATTCAAAAATCGGGTCATTTCCGATGATGAAAATGATTAAACTCGGTCAGCAGTTAGAGCGTGAAGGTTTTGAACCTGGCTATATTGTTGAAAGAATCAATGAGATGGCAGATAACAGTGAGCTTTCATTTATTCCGGCTAACTTATCACAATTACATAAAAGTGGTCGAGTTTCAGGGACTCAAGCATTTTTAAGTAACTTGTTGAATATTAAAGTTGTCATATCATTTGAAGATGGGAAGCCCGTTATGAAAGAAAAAGTACGCGCTACGACTAGAGCTAAAACATATGTACAAAATGTTTTAAATACAGATCTAGAAAAAAGTATTATCCCTGAAGTTGCAATTATTCACTGTAATGATGAAGAAGGCGCAACCGCTTGGAAAAAAGCTTTAGAGAACGAATATCCGCACATAAACTTCTCCGTATTACCACTAAGTGCTTGTGTAGCGGTTCATGCAGGTGAAGGAACGCTTGGTTTAAGTTGGGTACGTCTAACAGAGTTTGCACCACTTAAGAAAAAGAAAGCTGAATTAGTTACTATATAAACATAATTGTAATCTAAATTATTGTAGGTACATGAAGTTGCGAAATTCCTATAAACCAACTATTATACAGTCAGAGAGCATTTTAGCTTAAGTAAACTGGCAGATGTAACGTTATTTTTTGAATGATAACAGTGTTTTCATTCAGGTATGGGGGACTGGCTGTTAAATTTTGTTTGAATACGGATATTGTTATTATAGGTAATTTAGTCTTCGACGATTTGAATCATATGCGCATTTGTCGTGCGGTAGATTCCGTCGAGATAGAACGTTTCAATTGGGGAATTATCAGTGGGCGTGCCTTTGCGGGACATGCTTATGGTAATTCCTTTTTCTTTGACTGATTTTTGATACGCATATGATGTGTACACAGAACCTTGATCGCTATGCAAGATGCAGCCTTGCGGTAAATCAGGTAATTGATATAAAGTATCCAAAACGAATGACGTATCTTGTGTAGAATCAATTGTTTGCGCTACACTTTCTCCGATATAGCGTAAGCCCAAAATATAAAAAAAGCGCACCTTTTCGGTACACACGACGAATGGCCATCTATCCTAATTTTTTTCGGATAGATGGCTAGTTTGTACATGTGGCTTGGATTTTTTCGACCAAGGCATGTAATTATTTAAAATTTCTGGCTGCTGGTGAATCGGTAAATTTGGCAATTCTGTCATTAACGTCACTAGGTATTGATAGAAATCGATGCCGTTTGCTTTTGCCGTTTCAGCCAAACTTAAACAGATGGCATTCGCTTTAGCGCCTGCTTCACTAACAGAGAAAAGCCAGTTCTTACGACCAATCACATTTGGACGAATCGCATTTTTAACCGGATTATTATCGATTTCAATCCTACCGTCGAACAGAAAAGCTTTTAATCCATGTACACGATTTAATGTGTATTCCGCAACTTTGGCTAAGGCATTTTTTCCGAAGAAAGGTGATTCATCCACCCATTTTAAGAATTGCTCTACAATCGGCTTTGAATGTTTTTGCCGTGATTTTCGGCGTTTACCTGGTGAAAGATGCTTGAATTGACGTTCTAGGTGATACAGTTGATCACAGTAATCCACGCCAATTTGCCCGTTTTTGCTATCGGCTTTCAGCCAATAACGTCGCACATGCGCCCAACAGTTGGCGAACGTGACATCAGGTAGATTACTGTATGCATTCCGTTTTTTCTTATGTAGTTTATGGTTAACAGTGTAAGTAATCGTCGCTGTGCTTTGTTCTTCTGTGTGCTCAGATTCGTTAAAAGACGGATCGTCATCGAATAAAGAACCTTGTCCGTCTGGTGCTTGATACTTTGATTTTTCCGATTTTGAACCGTATAAAGCCTTGGTTAATTGGCGAACTTGTTCAGTCTATGCTTCGATTTGACTGAGCTAATTGTTGCTCAAGCATTCGAATTAATCGTTCATTTTGATTTTCTCGCTTAGGAACGTTCGTCAAATCATTCACCACATTTCCGTTCAGTATAGTTGTGGATTATTATACCATCTTAATAGGTGGGTTTATAAGACACCTTTTGCAGATTTCATAATCGCTTTTGGTTGCTGAAGCGATAAACCTTCTAAAAGCAGCGAAGTTCCTTTTGTGAAAGGTTACGTACTTCCTTTTCATCTTTTGGCCATTGCAGTTTGCCATTATCTAATCGTTTATAAAGTATGGCGAAGCCATCTCTAACGGTCTTTACTCGTTCCAGAAAATAAGAAGATGGAATCACTAGATGGATCAAGTTTAAAAGAATCCTGAATGAGTGCTGCGAGACCGTCAATACCTTTACGCATATCGGTCTGACCGCAAATAATGTAGATGTTCTGCACGCTCGTAAAATCTTGCTTCATTGATTATTCAACTCCTTCAGGATCGTTTGGATGATGCGCTCATCTACGCCATTAAAGAAGGAAATTTCAGCACTAGTTGTTTTAATGATGCAGCTCGGCTCAGGAGAGTTTGGTAGTGGACATAAAGAAGCACCTCCTCTAATTGATACATTTATCGTACCGGAGATGCCTGGTTATTTATATGCGTTATTTGATTACGGGCTTACTAAAGAATCATGAAAAATAGTCATATGTATTTTTTAAAAGTAATAGAATTGTCACAACGATAAATAAATTACGTACATATCCACTTCCACGTTTAATGGCAAATTTAGAACCAACAATAGCGCCAGCAATTTGCGCAAGTCCCATTGGTAAACCATAGGCATAATTTATTTGCCCTAAGTATATAAACATAAGAAGGGCGGCGATATTACTTCCGAAATTCAAAAACTTTGCATTGCCTGCTGATTTTAAAAAGTCAAAGCCAACTATTAAAAAGGCAAACAGTAGAAACGAGCCTGTTCCTGGCCCTAAAAAGCCATCATAGAAGCCGATTAAGGTAATGATCACTACGAAAAATGTGTAACGTTTAGGCGTCAATTTTTTATAGGTAGAAACGCTACCCCAGTCTTTTTTGAAAATAGTATAAATAGCCACAGCTGCGAGCATCACAAGCATTAGCGGCTTTAGAACGCTTGGGTCCATAAGATGGACAATCCAAGCACCAATCATGGAACCTATAAAAACGAATGGGAACAATTTATAAACGGCTTTAATATCCAATTTTCCAGAGCGATAAAATGTTATGGTGCTCGTTAATGACCCCATAGTGCCCGCTAATTTATTGGTAGCCACGGCTGCAGATGGTGGAAGACCAACAAACATAAGTGCGGGTAATGAAATAAGTCCGCCGCCCCCTACAACAGAATCAATAAATGCTGCTAGAAAGCCAAAAAAGATAAGAATGAGTAAAATGTTTACATCTAAATCGAAAGGCACGGTAGTCATCTCTTTTCTATAATAATAATTTGATAGTAGCGAAATGAAACGGGACTGTAAATAGCTTAAATTGTATTTCTCTATTAATTTTGACAATTAGATATTTTTAAATATTTTAAAATTCGACAAAAAACAAAAATATTCTACTTTGTGTGTATTTTTTAATGTAATATGTAGGTGATGATGTTTTTTGCGTAAAGGGGACGTGATAGCATTTGAGTTTAGGGAATCATATAAGAGTATTTATTTGTGTTGTGTTTATGGGGCTACTTGTCGGATATGTATATAATGCCAAAAAAGATATAACTGATAATGAATATATCGATATAGTAAAAGAAGGATATTTGAGGAATTTTTCAGATGTATCTGTTCGTAATGCATTTAATTACGCATTTTTTGAACCGTATTGGCGGTATTACCAAGCAAAAACAGGTGAGCATGTTGTCGAATTATCAGGTGATATTACATTTGAAGGTGAGAAAGGGCATGCCATTTTACAATTCATAGTGGATGAACAAACAAAGAAATTTACTGCTTATGCAATGAAATTTAATGATGTCGTATTGAGTCCCGTACAAACCCGGTTGCTTATTGGTATGGTTTATGAAACATGGCATTCAAAGCGGTTAGCCTATGAGTAAGGTCTTTTGCTTTGTAAAAAGATTTTCCTATATTACAGTAGAGGGGAGTGTTTAGACAGAGAGGGTGTTTTTAATGAGATTAAGTATTTTAGATCAAATGCCTATTCCAAAAGATCATACTGCTGAGGAAGCCTTTCAGCGTACAGAACAAATAGCGCTTTTAGGTGAAGAGCTTGGCTATCATCGTATGTGGTTAGCAGAGCACCATAATAGTCATTCACTGGCAAGTTCAGCTCCCGAAGTTACAGCTGCTTTCTTAGCAGCAAAAACAAAACGTCTTCGAATCGGTACTGGAGGCGTTATGATGATGCACTATTCACCATATAAGTTGGCCGAGGTTTTTAAAACATTAAGTGGCTTGGCGCCAAATCGTATTGATTTCGGCGTCGGCAGAGCCCCTGGTGGTGATCACGCCTCTATTTATGCACTAGCAGAGGGACGGAGACAACGATTTACAGAGCAATACGATAAGCTCGAAATAATATTAAAACTGATGAATAATCAAAAAACAGGGGAAGATGTCTATGATCAAGTAATTGCGGCACCAGTGAATATCCAATTACCTGAAGCTTGGTTACTTGGATCAAGTGGTCAAAGCGCTATGCAGGCAGGTCGATTAGGTGTAGGTTATTCATATGCACAATTTTTCACTGGCAATATGTCAAAGGATATATTTGATACGTATAGAGATTACTTTATACCTTCCTATTATATGGAGAAGCCACAAATTATCGTTACTTATGCTGCGACAGTTGCAGATACGTTAGAGGAAGCGGAATATTTGGCGAAACCGATTGATATTACACGTCTCCATCTCATGAAGGGACAAATCATTCAAGCGATGTCACCCGAGGAAGCAAAGGATTATCCACTTACGGAGTTGGATAAAATGACAATTGCCAATAATCGAAAAGCCAATCTGGTCGGAACACCGAAAGAAGTCGCTGAATTTTTAGTAGCAGAGCAAGAGCTTTATGGATTTGACGAAGTGATGCTAAACTGCAATCAATATGCACTAGAAAGTCGCATGAATACTTTCAAATTAATTGCAAAGGAATTAATAGGAACCACATAGGATTAGTGGCGGGAGTACTTATGTAAAACCTATTAATCAACAAGGATAGCTTTGATTATGCTAGCGAAAAAATCTATGAATCTTGAAAAAATGCAGTACAACAAATTATCAAGAAAAATAGAGTTGAATTCTTGTGGTGGTAGAAATATAAAAAATAACAAAAAAGAAGCGATGTTCAGTACGGGAACATCGCTTTTTTGATATAAACTTATGGATGCTCTTGATGACATTTTAAATCGATGGTTGTTATTACTTGGTATGATCGATGGTCGCAATAAGAAAGTATATGTAGCGATATATAGGAGGCGTTAGCTTATGAAAGATGAAATTTTACGTGCAGCATTTGATATATGGGAAGAAACTAGTTAATCCCGAAACAATTTTTGCTTACCAGTCACGGTTAAAGTATATGAAGAAGCCCGCTCCCGCTACATTGATGGAATCAAAAAGGGAAGAGCACACGGATATGAACAAGGTCGTAAACAGGAGCGAATACAGTGAAAAAATTTACTTAACGGCATGAGCCATTTGAAGAACTAATGAATTTATTAGGCTTATCGAGAGAAGAGATTGAAAGGATAAAAAGTCTGAATTCATCTCAGAAATAAGTATTAAAACCTTTAAAAGAGAATTAGCAAGTTTGAATGCTCCTATCGATCGAATGGTGAAAAAGTAAATTGATCTCACATACTAAAGTAGTAATCTTCTATTTATCACTTTTTCGCAAGAAGCTGCCTGCCTCGGACATTTATTAGTGTATTATTCTTAAGGTAAAAGTAATATAAATCTTATAAAAAATGTCCAATGCATACATTTGCATTGGACATTTTTTATCTTAAACTCTAGCAGAGCCACTAACAAATTTTGTATCTTTATAATACATATTTTGAACAAGAACGCCTAAGCATTTTACTGCTGGACAGTGACAGTTTAGTGATTTCGCTAAATCTGTTGCCATCCATTTATCGAAAATCACTGGTAACTCGTCGTTCACAATATTGCCTAGCGCAGGTGTGTCGCCAAAGTCTGTTACAATGACATCACCTGTAAAGATATTGACATTTAAGCGAGAGCGCGGATTTCTTAGACATCAACGGTTCTCCAATGGTTGCAAAAGATATAACAGATTCGTTCGGTATAACGTTCAATTATTACGACTACACAGATGAAATTTCGTCATTTATCTATGAGAGCTTCGAAAAGTACCTTATTTCGCTTGATAGACTGTTAGAAATAGATAATGCCTATGAGATAGATACAGATGATTTAAAGAGCTATAAAGGGCGTTACTTCAAAGATGAATATTTGATTAAAAAGTCAATTAATTCCATTTGTGTAATTGAGGTATATAAATTATCCTATTATTCACTTGAAAAGCTAAGAAGTAAAAAACCACTAGGAATAGAAACTATGGAAAGAATGTTGAATATTGCTGAAACAGATATGGAGGGATTTGTAAACTACCTTTGTCAAAAGCACCCTGAAAAAATGATAAATAATATTGAAGCAGTTGAGACAATTATTAACTCTACGAAAGGCGATAGGTGGTAAGCAAAAACTAAGGCAAAGGATAATGAAAATTTATTCAAAGATAGAATTACTTGTAGTTGTGGAGAGCCAATGCTAAGAAGAAAAAATATAAGAACCACTTATTACAAATGTAAAAAAATGATATACAGAAAAGGTAAAGGCGAATGTATCACGAAGAACATTAAAGAAAAAGATATTGTCAACGAAATATTTGAGAAGACAGGGTTTAAAATAAAAAACAAAGAGGAAGCAGAAAAGCTTATAGAGAGTATTGTAATAATAGATGAAAAAGGAGCATATAAAATTAATTATAGATTCTAGAAAAAGAACCAAATAAGTATGAACTAAACTCTTTAAAATCTCCCTTATCTATGAGAAAATCATAGAGTAGAAAGGGAGATTTTTTTAATGAACACTTTACAGAAACCCTATGATGAATGGGAAAGCTATCATGATATTGATAAGTATGGAAAACTAACTTTATCTAATATTGAATTTACAACAACCAATCTTTGTAATATGCGTTGCGCTCATTGTGCAGTTGGTTACGCATTGCAAACTAAAGAAGATGAAGCTATTCCTACCATAGAATTAATAAAACATTTAGATACTGTAGAAACACTTAGAGTAATGAGTTTCACAGGTGGAGAACCACTTTTAACCAAACGTGGCATAAGGGAGAATCTACTTCCACTTCTGAAATATGCTAAGAGCAGAGGGATAAAAACGCAAATTAACTCAAACTTAACTTTACCTATGTCACATTATGAAATGGTTGCGCCTTATCTTGATGTAATGCACATTTCGCATAATTGGTGTGACGAAAAAGAATTTGTTGAAACAGGTTTCTCTATGATGTCTCAAAAACCACCTGTTAACAAAAGGGCAGAGTTATATAGAAACATTTTTGATAATGCTAGAGAACTGTCAAAAGGTGGCATGTTTGTTTCAGCAGAAACAATGTTAAATCGCAATACAGTTCCTCATATGGAAAAAATTCATAGTGAAGTAGCAAATGAAATGTTGTGTAAGCGTCATGAAATTCACCCTATGTATGCAAGTGATTTTGCAAGTGATTTAGAGACAATAAGCCTTGATGAATATAGAGAGGTAGTAAACAATATTTTAGGTTTTAGAAATGAGAATATTTGGATACTGTTTGGCACGTTGCCATTCTATGCTTGTAGTTCTGACCAACGTGATTTAGCGTTATTAGATAAGATTAATAATACATCTAATACAACAATAAGAAATGATGTAGATGGTCGCTCACGAATGAACTTAAATATTTTCACAGGTGATATTTCTGTATCAGATTTCTCAGATGATGGTTCAGCATTAGGCAACATAAAAACAGAGTCATTAAAAGATATTTATAAAAGATGGTTAAACACTAATATATCTAATAGTATTAATTGTCACTGTCCTGCTGTTAAATGCTTAGGCGCAAATATAATTGTAAAAAATATGTATTATTCTGATAAAGTGTTTAAAAGTGGCTCAGTAATATAAACAAAAAAATCTCCTTAACACTAAGTTAAGGGGATTTTGAAAATTCTGTTATTTACGCTTTTAGAATTGTACCTACCCAAATAATCTTTAAGTCTTTCATCTTTTGAAGATATTGGTTAGCAGTAGTTTCATTAACGTAAGTACCTGTTTGGAAGTAGAACTTACCTTTGTCTTCATGGATTGTAATATAGTCAATGTTAGCAAGTTTGTTTTTAGCAACCTTAGCTTTAGCGTTCTTAGCTTCTAGCTTCGTGTTAAACGTGCCTGACTTAATTCTGTACAGCTCGTTATTAGCAGGTGGTGTATTTGCTTCACCTTTTCCTTTAAGCTTGTTAAGAGCCTTCTCGACACGGTTCAAGAAGTCCTTCCAAGTTCCTCTGTCTAGGATTCTGTGTGGGCAGTATTTACCTGACCAATCTTGATGTTTGCGAACCTTATCAATACCTAGACCATGTTTCATTAATAGATAAGCTACAAGCTCAACTGCGTTGTTCTCAGCTTTATCATATCTCTCACCACCACTCTTAGAGTAGCAGATTTCAACACCAATACTTTTGCGATTACCATTTCCGTTACCATCACCACAATGCCATGCGTTTCTATCAGTAGGAACGACTTGAATAATTTCTTTGTCGTCTACAGCATAGTGGAATGAAACTTGATTGTTATTACTATTGTGGTAACGTGCTTCATTCACAGCAGGTGCGTCATTTGCTGTATTGTGAACTGTAATATACTCAGGAATCAATTTGTATGGTGCTTTGATAGAATACTTAGCAGAGCTTACTAGTATTTGTTTAATTTCTAACATATAAAATCACCTTCGATTAATATTTTTTTTGAATTTAAAAAAGAGCCACCTAATTACTTAGGTAACTCATTGAGTGCTTCTTTAAATGTTTCTTCCATAGTTTTTAAGGCTTTGTTCACAAGACTCTCAAAGATTGCTTGAGACATAAACATGCCAAGTATTCCGTATTTACCAAGAAACATTTTGTACACGTATGAAAGCTTTAAGCTTCCTGTTTTACTACCGAACTCTTTCTCAGCAATGTCAACAGCGTGGATTAACCACATAAGCATTAGCTCTTGACGTTTGTCGGAGGGGGTAGCAATTATAGGGTGTCTCTCCATTACGGGTTTACCGTCTTTGTCTAATACAGGTTTTTCTACATCTTCATTCACTTGTTTGCCATCAGAGTCTAATACAGGAACTTCTTTCATTTCCTTTGTTACTTCCTGAGTCTCAGGGCCAGTAACTTCAACTTCCTTCATTTCAGTTTTAGGTACTTTAACAACTTCAACTTAAGGTGTTTCAGCAATACCTACTTCTTTTTCAACTTCAATAGTTTCATAAAGCTTACCGCCAATATTGAATGTTTGTTCACCGAAATCATGGATTTGCTCTTTGTCCTCAGGTGTAATATCTTGAATTTCAAGCATAACCTCATAAGTGTTGTTTACTAAGTTTTTGTCTACTACTAATTTCATGTGGCAATCGTTCGTCAACCTCAGCCAAAGGAACTTTCTCTACAGCTTTAATACTGCTCAGGAGAACCAAGTTCAACTCGAACTTCATCAATTTTGTCAGGGTAGGCGAGATACTTTACTAGCAATGACATGTTTACACCTTCTTTGACATATTATTATGTTACTTTTATTCAGTTTCTTCAAAAGAAACTGTTTCTAAAATATCACAGAAGCGATTGTAACGCTCTGCTTCAATTCCTGAGAACTCTTTGTCAACTTCAAATACAACACGTTGAATAGCTTTAACCATTTCAACTTTCTCGTTTTTAACTTCGATAATAAAATCTTCATTCATTAATTTAGACACCTCAAGGTTGAATGAAGTACTATCCTCAAGGATAACGAACTCTTGACCTTTTTCATCTTTGTCACGAACAGGTTCATCATTATCATCTTTCTTAGCGTAATCCTTTAAAAGAATTTCACGCTCATTGGAAATTAATCGTAGTTGCTCCTCCAAGATTGCAATAAAGCGAGAACGCATACGAGAATCCTTACCTTTTAATGAAAGCTCATATAGAAAATCTCCAAAAGCTTTTAACTCATAGTTTTTAAATACTAAAATCATGATATTTATTCCTTTCCATTCAAAAAATAGAGGGGAAGTCAACTTTCCCCTCTATCATGTATTATATATAATTATGCTACTTTTACAAACGGTTTCAAAAAATCTATAAAAACTATTTTAAGGTAGTTTATAAGGTTAAATGATGAATGCATAAGCTCCACCTTTAGAGCCAATATTAATCAAAGTATAAACTTCGTTTACCATTAAAATACGTGGCTCGATTTCAGCGAATGTTGTACTGCCAGTCCATGTTGGAACAGTAATTTCAGTGTTTACTTTAACTTTACTTACAGAAACTTCAACATAAACTTGTGATACAGCTTTAATATCAATGATAGTATCAACCTGACTTACAACTTTTGCATCAATTTCAGTAGGGACATCATTAGCGTACTTAACAAAGATTTCTGTATCTTGCTCTGAATCATCGTATCGCTGTACAATGACAAAAGCTTCAACATAAGGTTTAGTTACAATGATTTCTGTAGCAACATCAGATATAATGTTTGGTTCGATTTCTACCCAAATATTATTTCTATATTTAACCTCTACTTCAATTTCAACCTTTGGTTTTGAAACGCTAATTTCTGTTCTTGGTGAACTATCATCTTTAACTCTAGGTGTGATTTCAGTTTTTATTTTGTCTTTGTCTACTCTGATTTCTGCATAAGTAATAGAAGACCACGTTTCATTAATTTCAATTTCTATATCTACTTGATTCTTATCATGAGTAGGAACAGTGATTTCTACATGAATTGAAGGTTTTGTTACGTTTATTATTGCTTCTTGTGTGCTATCTCTCCATATAGTATTAGTAATTTCAGCTAATACAACAGGTCTGCTGACAGCTATTTCAGCTAGTGTTTTATCATCATCTCTAGATACTCTAGCGCCAATTTCAGCAAATGTTATACTTTCATCACGAATTGCAGAGATGATTTGTGACCATACATAAGGTTTAGTTACAACGATTTCAGCAAATTGTTCTGAGTATAAAGGTACTTCTCTTCTATGAACATAAATTTCAGCAACTCTATCTCTCGAAGTAAATACAGAGTCAACAGTAATTTCAGCATTCTTTACTGACTCTCTTCTTTTATATACAAAGATTTCAGTTAATTGCTGACTTCTACCTGTTGAGAAAATTCTTGAATCAAAGTATTTAACAACTAATTCAGGTGGGAGCTTAGTCTCTCTAGTGTAGAACGTTGTTTGACCATGCTCAGTTTCATTTGACAAACGAATAATGAAGCCATTATTAATTATCTTTAATGCTATCCAAGATTTAATAATATCAAGTACATCAAATTCGATATAACCTTTTTCTTTGTTTATTGTAAACTCATTGGATATTAGATTAATAGGGTTAGGCTTATTGAGATTAGTAATATTTGTTTCGCTCCAAGAGCTATCTGCATTTAGAATTTCTAACTTTAAGTTAGTAGGGGCTGTATCTTTGTAGTATAAGCGTAAATGAGATTCTGTTAATACATATGATTTATCAATTGAAGATAAGTCAAATTGAACAAATGAGCGATAAATATCTTCTGTGCTTCGACCAACAATCATAGATGAATTTGTACCATAGTTAATAGATTGGTAAGAAACCTGTTCTCTTGTAAATGCATCTTGAGTAGGATTAAATATATCTGTAACTATTGGTGGTTGTTGTACTTCATAGATAGCAAACATTTTATTATGAGGTGGCACTTCAATTTCAGCCTCTAGATTGTAATGTCCAATTGGTTGAATTTCAGCAAATACTTGTGACTTATCACCATACACAATGTTCAAATAAGTATCTTTTTCAGATTTGCCTATTGCACGAGAAATAAGTTCTGTTTTTCTAGTGTTTTCTCCAATCGCTCTAGGTATAATTTCAACATCTTGTTCTGATTTCCCTACAGCAATAAGTGTATATTTTGCTTTGAAATTATTTGTAGGTTTTATCTCAATGATTGTATCAACAGTATTGTCAATATCAATAATTGTTCCATTTGAACTACTGAAAGATTGTACATCAATCAGTAGTTCTCCATTATTTAGAGAGTTATTTTCTCCCATAATTACACTTCCTTATCACATTGTATTGTGATTAGGCTTTATCTGCTCTCACGATAATGTCGAATGAACCGTTAGCGTCAGGCGTTGAACCTAATTCTGTTTTTAATCGTATGAAGAATTGTTTTTCTTCGTTATTTTTTAGTACACCATTTAGTCTTAAATCAGGTTGAGGAATGAAAGGAGATTGGCTTGTACTAAACTCACAAGTCATACCTGTAGGGAAGTTTGCTGTGTTAGCATATAGATGTACATTCTCAACATCATACCCATATTGGTTTTTAAGAATAATCTCATGCTCAATAGTAGTTTGACCTGCAATGATAATGCCAAAGTCAAGATATTGTAGAACTTCACCAATTTCACTTGAGAAGTATTTTCCATATATATCTTTAAACATAAGGCCTGAGTATGTTCCTATGAACCTAGTAGAGTAAAAGTCAGTAGTGCCATAGAAATCTTGAAATTCTATTTTAAGAGTATTCCAATCATCAATCCTAATGTCTTTACTTCCGATTACTAACTCAATGTTTTGAGGTGATTCCCCTAACTTAGTAAAGCTACCATCACTAGGATAGTAGTTACCATTATTTAATAGGACACGATATTGAACACGAGTTAAATCATCATCACTTAAAATACCTTTTAGAACGTTACCATCTAAGGAAATATCAATCTTAGCTGTAGTATTTAAGATATAAAGACTTGTATCTTTGATAGTTGTAGTGTTACGAGGTAGGTAGTCTTCAAATGAAACTGTCTCAACAATTGTTTTGATAGTGTCACGAGGGTTGTCTACTAGGAATATACCAATATTAAGATATTCGCTATTCCATGTGCGCCATTGCTTGTCAGCAATGCTATTCAGTTCTTTATGTGTCATACCATTTTTCATGATTGCTTTCTCAGTAGAGGTATCAGTCACCACAAACTTATTTTCTGCTTTACTCCAAACATACCAATTGTCAGTTTTTTCACCTGCTATGAAGTAACGAGCTTCATCACGATATGATTTAGATATGTCATTAACAAACACATCGGCTAAAGCTCCATACACACGTTTAGGGCTTGTTAATTTGATGAACTGAGGTTTGGGTACTGCTTTTATTTCAAGCGCTCTCTGAGCTGTCTCAGGGGCTTCGTCAGTCCATGTTACAACCTCGAAGTCACCTTCCAATTCATCGACAGGAGACCAATTCGCTTCAAGGATTAAATCAGCTTCCTTTACATCTTCATCATCTGTGTAGTAAAGAACCTCAACGCTATCACCAAATTCTTCGTAGATGTTGAATGGTTCAACTTTTGTTGATACGATAATATCGTCTGTTGACTCTGTATAAACCACTACAGTAGGTAGTTCACCGATATAGTCATAAACACTGTAATGCTCAACACCTGTCTCTACAGCGATTAGAGAGGTGTCTGAGTCGGTGTAGTAGATTGCTTGAGGCTTGTCACCTAATAAGTCCTGTGCTTTGAACTCATTTTTATTTAATACAACAGATGTGAACTGTTTATCCTCAAAATCAGACCACATAATTACTGATTTATCTCCTGACAGCTCTTTCCACTGTTTCTCTTTGATTTGGTCAAGATTGTTCATACCATACTCAATGAAGTTTTCTTCTGTTGGTGTAGTTGATTGCCAATTAGTGCCATCGTGGTATTTATAATCTGAATTGTATTGAATTAAATACTTATCAGGAATAGGGGAGATTACTCTATCGTAGATTTCTATAGAATCTATTTGGCATTGTAAATAAATATCATTATGATAAACTCGTCTACACAATTCTAAATTAAGGTCAAATGCTGTTGTGAAACCTCTTGTTTGAGTTGTAGAATACTCAGGATTATTAAATGTATCCACATAATAATTCACTGTTTTATTGGGTAAAAATTCTATCATTATATCATGCCATTTATCATCACAAATATTTTTTCCAACTCCATTGGTATCAAGAGTGACGCCAACAGAATCAGAAGCATAAATATATAGCTGTCCTACACCACCGAGTATGCCAAGTCTGAAACCATTGTAACCTGCCCCTCTTAAATTACCCATTACAGCTTTATTTGATGATGGTATACTAGGTATTTTGATTTTAAATCTAATCACAATAGGTTTTCCTATTTGTATGATTGATGGTGGAAAGGAAACACTTTGGTCTGCTCCATTAAAGCTCATAGCGTATCCTTTACCATTCCAACCAACAACACGAGTAGGATTACCTACTAATGCTCCTGTATAACCACCTATGGAATCCATAGAATTACCACTAGTTTCATCAAAACCAATAAATGCTTTACCATATTTTCTTAAATTATCTTTACTATTAGCCATTGTATTGACCTCCAATATTTTTCTATATTAAAAGGACAACTAACTTAATAGTTGTCCTCAATCATTGCTGTTTTAAAATAACTGCCAATAGGGATAGTAAACATTCTACCTTTGCCTAATGCTGATTTATTATTAGTCACAATCTCATATTCAGTTGTAGTTTTAGTAAAATCAATAGGTGGTCTATCGACTGCTGAATCAATCTCTCTAACTATTCCACCTTGAGCTAATATCATATATTCTTCTGTGTTAGGGATTTCTTTTACACGAGTTGAAGTAGGGGATAAAACAAGGTTTTTATTGTCTGAGGTTTTAACTACTAAACGTTTTTGTGTGAAATCAGAAGGGGAGAGAGCTTTATCATAGAGTTGGAAATCATCAATTTGACCAGTAAACCATCCATTAGTAACACCAGCTAGTCTGCCAATATTAAAATTAGGATATAGATGTCCATTGTTGTTAAAATTTGCTTTAACTTTAGCAATAGGTTTTGTCATATCGTCTATAAACAAGTATACCAATGAGTCCTTTAACCCATCCCAAGAGAGAAATAAGTCATGCCATTTATTATCTATATAAGTATTTTCCGAGACAATATAATAACAAAAATTTCCACCAGAATTTGACCAAGCAGTACCGATTTTGCCGTTGTTTATATATATCGTCATTCCTTTTTGAGTTGTAAAAGCATTAAGAGATGCCACCATATACATATCTGTTGATTTATTGGTATTACACTTAAATTTAAAACGCATTGTTAAACCACCAGTAGAAGGTATGTCAGCACTACTTCCTAGTGTTTGTACTAACACATCATCAATACCATCAAAATCTAGTGCATTTCCTTCACCATTCCAACCACTAACTCTTGTTGCACCTGTAATTGTA
Source organism: Lysinibacillus sp. NPDC086135 (assembly GCF_044746345.1). Taxonomy (NCBI): domain Bacteria; kingdom Bacillati; phylum Bacillota; class Bacilli; order Caryophanales; family Bacillaceae; genus Lysinibacillus; species Lysinibacillus sp. NPDC086135. The sequence goes on from NZ_JBIVCA010000004.1 coordinate 68,754, forward strand.
CCAACATATCCACTGCCTAATTTGTCTATAGTGTTTCCACTTGATTCATCAAAGTCATACCATGCGATACCATACTTACGCATTGGTTCTTCATAGTCTGTTTCAAAGTAATCATGTCTTAATAGTTCCCCATTTGAATCTATGTCAATAGCGTCCAAAGTGAAATTAAGATTTTGCTTATTTTTAATTGTTATAGTATGAATGCCTTGAGGTAAGTTTAGTTTTTCATAAACTACTACTTGAAACAATGTTGCAGAAGAAGTGGTAGACACTATAGAAAAAGATTCAATTGGATTATTATCTATCTTCACATCAATTTGAGATGAATTTGTTGTTTCTGTTCCTATTGCTCCTATTGCGCTTATTATACGAATATTAGAGCCTGTGAATGTTATTTTCACATAGTCATCAATTTTATTAGACAAAGTTCTATCACCTTGATAGTAACTAGTGTTAGCACCATATGCCCAACTTCCTACATAATGTAATCTAGTATAATTATCATTATATCTTCTCCAACCATTTTCAGGCTGTGGCAATGATTGACCTAACATATTATTTCACCTCTCTTATATTCAATGTATTGATTTTACCAATATCATGTGTAAATACTTTACCACTTACATTAGCGACAGGTGTGTCATTAAAGTATCTATGTTTATCAAAAGGAACATCTAATTGAATTTCTTTACCTTGTTCAATACCATGTAAAATCATGTTTTTAGTAGAGTTGTCAGGTAGGTGAATGAGGGTGTTATCTGATAGAGAATAATATTCATTTGTTATATCACTATAAATAGAGAAACCATACTCATTAACTTTCACTTCAAAGTCAATAGGAGCTAAGATGTTGCTGTTTAAATTGAGTTTTTCTATTTCTTTTAAACCATCTGTTAATCTGCTATTTAATAAAGTAGAGCTATATTTACCATTCACACGAAAGATAGTTATTTCTTTGGGTATTCTCCCATCAGGGGAGCCTAAACATATGACCATTTTAGTTATTACATCATCTGTCTCTATTGAAAACCTAGCCCAATTACCTTGACCTGCTGTTGAATTTAAACTATAAATGAAAAGTGTGGAAGAATCTCCACCTGTTGAATTGTTAGTATATTTTTTGTTGTTGTTTGATAGCCTATCAAATCCCCAATAAGAGGTGTCATTCCAGTAATGAGGAACTCCTTTTGTTACTGTATCGTATGCATCTAATACACGATAATTAACTTTTTTAGAGCCATAATAAAGCTCTATTTCAGTAATGGTTGCACCATTGCTGGAAAAGTAATCAAAAAGCTCTATCACATATGTTTCTTTCATTTTATCACCTGTTTCTATTTTTAAAAAATAAAACTCAGCACTATTTAAAACTAATGCTGAGTAGTTTCTTGCTTATCTTCTTCGTTATAATAGTATTTGGTTCAATATCTTGTAAAACATGGTCTACTTTATTTATAGGTTTATTAAGACCTTCGAAATCTCTTTTGCCATAACTATAGAAATTTCTAACTGATTTATTAGGTAGAGTTACTAGAGATACACCTTTGTAACCAAAGACCAACTCACCAATAGCAGAATAGTACGCTGAGTTTGCTACTGTTATTTGAACTCTGTAGTATTGATAAGCTCTTTCATTAGTAAATTCAAATATCCTAGTCTCATTTTGTTTCCAACCTGTTTGATTTTGGATTTGTGCTAACTCATTCCATAATAATCCATCATTAGAACATGAAATTTTGAACTCTTTAGGAGCAGTGGCGTTACTGTCACTATAGTTTCTTGTTGTAAGAGACAGTTTGTTACATCTCTTCCTAGTTCCAAAATTTATTTGAATCCACCCTAAAGGACTTCCACTTGTTGTAATCCATGAGTCTGTGTATTCAGTGTTTTTACCATCAAAAGCTTTCCAAGGAGCATAGGATGAATTGAAATCACCACTAGATGTTATTTGGTATGGAGATGGGGTAGTATTGGAAGTCATTTTAGTTTCATATGTTGTGTCAATTGATTCTATAGAGTAGATTTTACTGTTGGATTGTAATAATAGTCTATGTGTTCCTAAAGAATAATTTTGTAAAATTGTCTTTCCTTCTGCCATACTAAAAGTATCATCAAAGATTTTTTCGTACTCAATATTGTTTTTTGAAACACTTACTTTAATATCTCTAACTTCATAAGAAGTATTTGTCCAATTCTTTACAAATACTTTTTCAAAACCCTCAACATAATCAGGAAGCTTTATAGTATAAAAAATTCCACTAGCAATACCATTGTATGGAGGTAAAGAACCTCTTGTTTGGAACATATGGACATAGTTATCGTCAGCGTTTCGTGTGTTACAGTTAGTTTCAACAACATCACTTTTTGTTAACTTTACTAGATTGCCTTTTTGGTCATACACTTCAATATAAAGTATTCCACTACCACTAGTACCTCCACCTGAGCCTTCTATTTTTAAATACCAATTCATTATCTCACCTCTATTCTCTAATTAAAACTGATACACAAAGGTTTTCTATCTAATTTTTTTACCCAAAAACCTTCCGCATTTTTTGAGACATTATCTTGTAATATATGATTATCTTCAAATACAATTCTATCCATAGGAGGTATAATTGTCATACCATAATCTGATAAATTCCTCTGCGAAATAGTTGGTATTTTATAAGACTTTAACATCTTAAAGCCAAACTTAATTTCGCTTATCCCTATATATGGCGCACCATTGTTAGATTCAATAAAAATTCTTATATATTGAAATTTTTCATAGTTATCAAATGAAAAGGTTTTTATTTCTTCTTTTGTCCAAGTTAAACCAGTAGCGTAGTATAGCTCTTTCCAACTAGCATTATCATTAGAGCCTTGAATCCTTAAGTTCTTAGGATTAGCTGTTACTACATATGTAGAAGTTATAGCATAAGAAATACCTTGAATACTAACCATATCAATATTCACTTTTTCACCAAAATTAAGAGTTATCCATTGGTTTGTTGTGCTTCCACTAGGCGCTAACCAAGAAGTTGCAATATCTCTATCAAAAGCTTTCCAAGCAGGGTAAGCATCACCATAGATACCACTAGAACTCACAGAGAATGGGGAAGGGGAGGTATCAGAGGATAAAATAAAGTCATAATTATGCTCAATATCTTCAAAAGAGTATCCTCTAGATTTTGATTTAAATAAATATCTATCAGCAACCCAACGGTATAGTCCTGAGTAAACACCAATACCTAGATTAACTTCATTATAGTTTGAGATGTGATACTTTGAATCAAAGGAACATTTGTTGTATACATTTAGTCTTGTTCCTTCTTCGTAAAAAGTGAAGTTTGTAATACAGTTTTCTAACGTTGTTGAACCTATTCCTGTATAACTACTAGTAAAATTTTTTTGCACATCAAAAACACAATTTACAAACTTAATAGTAGATGAAGCGCTGTTTCCATACATTAAGCTTGGCGCTACATTTGTACTGTATTTTATAACGCAATTGTGTACTTCGCCTCTAACGCTAGAACCATCTACATAACAAATAGAGGTTTCGTAATTAAGGGTTCTATTACCATTGCCTGTGTGAAAATCAAAAATAATTTGATAAGCTCTTGTTCCTTCATTTTTAAACATAATACAGTGCGTATCTCTACCGTTATGTTTCCTTCCATCACATAAAAATATTGTTTTCCCTCTTTCGCCAATGAATGAAATTGCTTTATTATCATCCCAAAGCCCACCTGAATCATATGTTCCTGCAATTCTAGTGACATCATGAGTACCTGCTTTTGCAAAAACTGCATCACCTGTTGTAGCGCATTTTGAAACAGCATAATTTACTGTTGCGAAAGGAGAAGACAATGAACCATCATTTGTGTCTGAGCCTTTTATTGAATCAACATAAAAGATATTATTAAATGTCAGTTTTTTATCGCCAACAGTTATTTTTGGCAAATTATTCCACCTCAGTTCTGATTTTTCTAATGTCAAAATATTTCTTTAAATCAATTGTTTTGCTGAATACTTTTCCTATTTCATCAACATCTAAAATCTCACTTTTATTGGTCATTTCCATAGTATTTAGTGTTGTTAATGTGCGGTCAAATAGGGGAGAAAGATTGTCCATTCCCTTTTCTAGAAATTCTTTGGAGTTTGGTAGCGTAGAGGAAACTGTTGACCAATAGTATGGGATAGATGGTATTTCTTCAATATACTCATACATTTTCAACTCATAAAAAGAAGTGCTTTCGTAATTTTGAGTTTTAGAAAAATTAATTCTATATCTCTCATAATAATTAGAAGAAGCTATTGTATAAATTTTCTCTCCACCTTCATTCCAACTTTGACCTGTTTGAGAATCCAATGTAGTCCAATTTACACCATCACTTGAGCCTTCAAACTTCCATGCAGAAAGACCATAATATTTAGCGCAGATTATACCATATTTAACTATCTTTACTTCTTTCATGAAATTGTATCCAATAATTGCATCCTGCTGTCTATAGCTCATCGGATATGCAGAAGAGTGATTTCCATCGAAAAGGCGGAAAGCACTTCCTGAATTTTTATTTGAAAATGCTTCACCAGTTGGGCTAGTATTGGAAGTCATAGCAGGAATAATTGTTTTTGAGCTAACACTAGGAGGTATAGAAGGAATATATCCATTAAATTTTTTGTATTCACCATCATGTAAAATAAGAGTTTTGTTTTCAGGTTTCTTCTCATATCCTAGTTTTACTTCTGAAAAACCTGTATACTCTCCACCATTATTCTGTAAAATTTCTATTTTATAGTATAAGAACTGTGTTTCATTAACAAACAATTGTTCTGAAATATATGATATAGGTCTGTTTAAATCTGATAATCTTATAAAAGATAAGCCATCATTAGAACCATATATAGCAATTTTAGTTGGATATTGAACTTCAAAAAGTGATGTTGTGTTTGTTTGAATTGCGTTTACTACACTTGGTTTGTCTAGTTTTATTATGATGTGACCGATTTTTGTGCCATTCAATGTTAGCCATCGAGCAGTGCCATCATCATTATTTATCAAACCATCGAAAGCTTTCCATCCATCGTAATTATTGCTGTATTTAGAAGATGCTGTGACACTATAAGGAGCAGGTGTAGTACTAGAAGTCATTATAATGTCATACCAAACTATTACATTCATCTATCTCACCCCAGTTCTTATACTTCTAATATCAAAATACTTGTTTAAGTCAATGGTTTTACTAAATGTTTTACCAACTTCTCCTGATAATAAAATGTCATTTCTTTGTGTCATTTCAGTTGGCTCTAAAGTTGTAGTTGTACGCTCTAGTAGGGGAGAGAGGTTGTCCATACCTTCCTCAAAGAACTTAGTTGAAGTAGGTAGAGTAGAAGATACTGTTGACCAATAAGCAGGAATATCAAGAGTATCTTTTTCATACATCTCAAAGGAACTGACTAATGTATAGTAACTATGGTGACTTAATCCAAATTGTAACTTATAGAATAAATACTCATTGCTATTATTGAAATCATAGGTTACTTTAGCATTGCTGTTAGGATGATTGTTAACAGATAGAAGGTTGTCATAGCTTAAGCCATCATAACTACCAAACAAAGTGAATTCTTTTAATCCATATAAGCTACCTGAAATTGATAGGGATGCTAGTGTAATTTTATTTATCATTTTTGGAGAGTCAAATTGGTATTGAAGCCATGATGGAGCGCTTGCACTAGAGCCATTGTCATACCAATATGTTGAGTTATTTCTATCAAATGCTTTCCAAGCAGGGTCATAAGCACCCCTTGCTGTTACTCTTCCTTTTGGGCTAGTATCACTTGTCATATTTGGTACTGCATTAATAGTTGGGTCTTTACCTAATATTTTAGGGTTAAACTTCTTATACTCGCCATCATGTAAAACAAGAGTTTTGTTTTCATTATGCATCTTTTTCTTTCCATCAAATGAATATAGGTTAGGTGCTTTGTATGGGTATGCAAATGGCTCTTGCCCTGCGTTAATAGTGAAGGGGATTGCGCTATTAGAACCATCTGCTGAACCGATAGCAGGTTTTATTATAGATAATGGCACACCGTTAGAACCCTTAATGTCTATAAGTGAGCTAAAGCTTCCACCATTCATGTGATACCTATATCTAGGTGTCGAAGGTGATGTTAAATCTAACTCAATTCCATAGATTGTATCCAACTGTGGTTGCCAAAGTATTTGGTATGAATTAGGTTGATTATAGTTAGTTCCATCAACTGAAACAAACCCTATCCATCTGTTTATCATTCTCCCACTATCAGGAGTAGTGAGTTCAAAATAAAAGACACCCTCTCCTAATTTTCTACCACCTAGTGTATTCATCACTTCTGTAGATGCGTTAGTGGCAGTGTAACTTGAGTTTTTAGTCCATCTTGCATCAATAATATTCATTACAATTAAACACCTTCTTTAAAGATAGGATTCAAGCTATCAATTTTTATCCAATCATCACGAGTGATTTTCTTTCTGAGTAAACTTCCTGTATCTGACCATGTTGAATCTAATTCCATGTCAAAAACATAGTCTCTTTTTAGCCTGAGAGATGTATTAGACTCTTTATAAAAGTTTAATGCTCCAACTTCTGAATAACTTGAGCCACTATTGTTTGTTTGCCATTTAATTCTATAGCCTTTGTAGCTTTGAGTGTTATTGAAATCACATATAGCATCTGTGTTAATAGTAGTGAAAGTATGAATTCTTTTATCAAGCTCAATCCACTTTCCATCATGACCATTTGTTGTATCAAAACTTCCCTCAAGAACCCAATCTTTAATCATATATGGCAATATGTTTGCCTGCCCAATACTTCTTACCTTGTATCTATTTATCTTTATTGCACTATTGAAAACGAAGCCTAAGTATCCACTAAGAATACCATTTTGCGTTATATATCCTTCGGGTTGGTCAACATTGTCAAATGCTCTCCAAGCAGGGTAGCTACCTGAGTGATATTCTGTTTCTGCAAATGCAATACCATGTGTAGTACTAGCAGATGTGTTTGAAGTCAAAGTAGGAACGATATATCCTCCTGCTGTGGTTTGTATTTCTTCAACAAAAGGATTAGCTTCAAAATCTGACTTTGTTATAATGAACTCATCTGTCACAAAGCCTGCAAATAAATCTATTCTAATTTGAATAAATTGTTTAGTATCAGATTGAATAGCTCCATCCATAGCTATAGCAGTCCAATCAGACCAATCCCTGCCATTATCTGAAATCCTTGTTAGTACTGCGAAAGAGCTTGCTCCTTTATTTGTTTTAGTGGTAAATACTTTTTCGAAGTCCTTAAACTTATCGCCTAAGTCAACTACATCAGAAGTCCAAGAACCTTGTTCGGTGTAAATAGGGTTTCCCTGACCATCAACATCAACTTGCATTAATTGAAGGTGTCCTGTTGACTTATTGATTTCAGTATTGTTATGTGTTCCTGAAACACCAATAGGCAATCCTATCTCTTTGCGTTCTAAATTACCGCCTATAACTGTCATAGAGTATCTTCCTTTCCTGATTTTTAAATATGAATTATGTTTCCTTCTAGTCTATCTCCTGTATCAATTGACTCTATACCACCAATGAAAGTAATAAAACTACCACTTACATTTGTGAATGAATTGTTTAAAAATAATACAATAAATTTAGAATTTTTAGAATATTTTATTTCTCCAATCCTAGCATCTAAACCTTTACTAACAAGATTATCTCTTAGTTTCTCTAGTGAGTATTTCCCTGTATCTACTGTGTAGACCTTCTCAGTTGATGATTCAAATGTTGATAACTTATTGTTCGTAGATGTTATTTCTAAGGAATTATTTTTATCGGGAAGACGTAGCCAAAATCGTTTCATAGTGCATTTCCTCTCTTTACGTTAGTTTTTGATTACCCAATTAATCTGACCTGCTCTATTGGCTTCTAAAGGGGCATAGAAGCGTTCTACTTCAATCCCTCTTGATTTGAATACCAAATAGCCATTCATATCCTTGTTTGATGTTAATTTGACCTCAATAAAGGCACTATCACTAAATGGTAGTGAAACAACAGGTTGGAAGAATAGTTGCACATCATCTTTCTTATAAACTGTTTTGTAGCCAAAATTAATTGACTTGATATTTGAGCGTTGAACACCTTGTACATTACTGTAATCAGCGTAAGCTTCTTTATATGTGATAAGGTCTTTGTTTTCGAAATTTGTTGTTAAATGATAAGTTTTTCCATCTTCATCAATATACTCAACTTCAATTCTTCTTCTCATTAGGTTGAATGAACCATCTGACATTTCGAAGAAAAATTTCATCCCTTGACCAAACAAACCAAAACGAATAACCTGATTTCTCTGAATTAAATAAAAATCATTTTTCTCATGCGTAAGTAGGTCATACTCAGCATAGTTTTTACCATTTACATAATCAGCGTTCCAATTAAAGGGAATACCAATTGCTTGTAAATTTTGTCCATTTGTGAATAACATTTTATCAATCTCCTTCATTGTATTGAAAGTTTCTATTAAAAAATCCATAAAAAATAGGGTAGGGGAGAAAGCCCCTAGCCCTGTAAAATTATTATTTTACTTGTTAAATATCATTATGTTACTTTTATACGTAACGGTATGAAACACGTTGTAATAAAAGGTTTTTCCCTGCTAAAGCATCAACTGGTACATCTGCATACACAGAAATCTGAACAAAGTTACCGCCTGCTAAGTGAGCGTTAGAGCCATCTTCCTTCGTATCATTTGCCAAACCTAAAATTTCTTTAGTTTTAGGTGTCTTTTCGATTTTGATAGCTTGATATTCTATATCTAAGCCATCAAATGTAGGGTTTGCTTCATTATTTGCCCATTTTGGTTCATTAACATCATCTGTTCTTCCTGCTTTAACAACTTTATAAATAAAACCATTTGCTTCTTTTGGTTGGACATAAGTGTTTAATGCTAAATCTTTTTTAGCAGACCAAACTTGGGCAGTAGAAGCATTTACGTTTGTTGTTGTTCCTGTTGTTCCTAAGTCTTTAACACCTGACCTATTTTTATCTTTAACACCACTTTTACCAACAGGCAAGAATTCTTGTTCATTTAGGCTATCTACACGAACATTAAACCAACAATCCATAACTGCTTGAACAATGTTTCCATTTTTACTTCCATCTCCACCATCTCGGTCACGAGTTGTAAATGTTACTTCTTCCATTTTAGAGCAGTCTTGTTTACCTGCTCGGTTATTCCAAATATAGAATACTTTAGTTGGTGACGGTGAGTCAGCATCTACAGTACCATAATTTACTGTGTAGTCTATTTTCTTAGAAAATTCATTTGTTCCTTCATACCATGATACCTCAGGCGGTGTTGTTGCCATAATTAAATTCCTACTCTCTAATCAATTTTTATTTTAATATTTACTGTCAGGTTGTAAGCGTCTGTTTTGATATTAGACACATTCAACCTGAAAACGTCATTTTCTTTAATCTTTATTGTTTTTAATCTGTGTAATCTATTATCTTTATGGCTTCCTGCATTAATAGAAACAGGTTTATCAATAATAGAAGACCAATTATCGAAATCTTTCGATAATTCTACATCTATCAAAGTATCAACAGTACCTTTTTTTGAGACAAATGCTTTAATATCTAAAAGCTCTCCGTTGTGAGGGAATACTACATGAGGGTCTTGGACACCTTGTATAATTTCCTGAGGGCAAATGAAAACGATAGTTCTATAATCTGTCTCACCACTAATGTCTTCCATTTTAATGTAGTGTTCTTTAGACATAAGACCATCATACTCATCAGTAGCTTTAGGGATATTACCACCTAATGCATCTATAGGAATCCAATCTTTGCCATTCCATCTATAGCGAATACCTGTATCATATACTTGAACAGTCCAACCAACTTGAGGGTAAGGGTATTTTTTAGCTATATCATCTTGTGTTTGTACATAAGGTTGATAGATTAATACAGTAGTCTCATAAGCGTCTTTGACTAGCTCGATGTATTGTAGTGCTTTATCATTTGTTTCAAGAACAATGTCTGTAGCATCTTTTGTTAAGTTTGTAGCGATAATCATATTCTCTAAAACTTCTTCAAAGTTTGCTGTTTGACCGATTAGTTCTTGAATCTGAGATTTTGCTTCTTCAATGATTTTGTATAATGTCTCTGTGCTATTAGTGCCATCATAGTGAATAATTCGATTAGAAGGGTATAGAATGACACCTCTACCTTTATACACAATAGAAACTGTCTCAGCTTCTCTGTCACCATTGAAGTAGACAAAACCATTTGTATAGTCACAATAGAACTCGTTTTTTCCTAAACTACTTTTTATAAACTTCTCGTAGTTTACTTCAAACATGTTTGCAATCCTTACTCGATACAATTCATCAGGAATCTCTAATAGAGCAATACGTTGATTTACTATACGAGTGATGTCTAGTCTATCAACGAAAGGGTCGCTAGGTGTTCCTTTTCGCCAAACGATATGAATAGGGTTGTTAAATTCTAAATAATTAATGGGTTGTTTTGTTACTGCCAAATTCTCACCTTCTTTATGAACCTATTGTTACAGTAGAACTAGTTCCACCATTAATTTTAGAGCTAGTTCCTGCATGTGTTGTGACAGTAGAACCATCAATAGCAACTGATTTACCATTGATGAAAACATTTCTACTATTGCCAACTGTTACTGTGCCTTGAGCGTTATTATGAGAACCACTAACATATGTGCCACCACTAGGTATGTTATATGTGTCATTCTCTGTTGTTTTATCACCTTGTACTATCGGTGCTTTTCCCTGAATAGTCACATTGGTAACTGTTGATACTGCTTTTCCTTTGACTGTTGCGCTAGTTTGTTTGTTCACATCTTTATAGATAGGTTTAGAATCCCAATCTATACACTGACCAAATTGATTCCATGTAACACAATAATCAGGAGTTTTACCTTGATATTCCTCAATGCTATAGGTGATATGGTCATTTGCAGTAGACTCCGCAATTGTAGCGTCTTGTAAAGCTATATTTGCCATATATAATCCTCCTAGTTTAAGCTAATCTTAGTTCCTTTGAGTTCTATACCACTTGCAGAAATCTTGATATAGTTGTTAGTATCAAAGCGAATCATTAGATTGTCATTTTCAAGTGAAATCCAAGAGTATTGACCAAACTGCATTTTAGCATCTTGACCTTTAACAACTCTGAAAAACTCATATAAATCAGTTTTTGCAACGAACTTTTTATCAGAGTGGAATCGAACTCCACCTTTAGATTCAAAGTAAACTGCCTGACCTGAATCATCTGTATCAGTTTCATTGAAGTAGAACTTAGTCATAACTCCATTAGGTGCGTCATATTCAATAGCAAACTTTTTATTGTCTTTGTAGATTTTTGCTTGCTCAGAACCACTACCATAACCTCTACCATTTCCTGCACCGAAAATCATAACAGGGAAGGATGTATCGCCTGTACCTTCAAAAGTGAACTCTAGTTTTGTTTTTTCACTATTTGAGAAAAAGGTATTAAATTTCATAAAGTTTTTAGCGATATGAATAATATCTTGTTTTGTGTTGCCTTTACCAAGTGTTTTCAGACTGTTAACTGTTAAGTCAGAGATATATGAACCATCAATATCTTCAATCATTTCATCGTCATCACCCATGATGTATAACTTTTTAGCAAATAGTGAGCCATCAGTATCAACCCAAAATCTATCTTCGCCACTCTTAGTTTTAATTCTAATAGCGTCATTGGCATTTAAGAAGATGTCAGCGTTATCGCCATAGATTGTAATACCTTCTTGGTGGTCAAAAACAATTTTCTCACCTAAATTACCGTCAACAATTTTAAGGTTGTGAGTAGTAATGTCTTTCGCATAAAGTCTACCATCCAAACCAACCCAAAACTTTCTATCTCCATTAACTGTGATTTTAATACCATCATTAGCATTAAGGTAGATTATAGCACCGTTGTTGTCACCTTTAATTGTGATTCCTTTATACCAATCAAAAGTGATTTTTTCGTTCATATGAGCGTCTACAATGCGTAGATTTTTAGTTACAAGACCTTCTGCAATCAATGTGCCATCATCCCATAAAGGGTCATTTAACGAAGCGTAGAGCTTCTTAACCCATTTCCCAAGCTCCCATTTCTCAAGAGCAAGACCGTTGGTAGCATTAAGGTAAGCACGATACCTTCCATCATTTCTGACAGCTACGAAACCTTGTTTACCAATCATAAGGTTGTTATAGTAGCTTCCCATATTAATACCTGAATAGAAAATCGAATCCTCTATAGCTTGCTTAAGCTTTGTTGATGCATCATGATAGTCTCTAAATACTTGAATAAAGTAACCTCTATCAGCAATCTCACTCGTTGTTTCCATCAGAGGGTGTTTTTGGTCAATCTCAAGAAATTCATCTCTAATGATACCTTTTTTAGTAATAGGGAGGAATTGAGATAGGTAGTTTACAAGAGCTGTATATTTTTCAATGAGGTCTTTTGTGCTGTATCTCTCAATATCAGATATTGTAGTAGGGAATCTACCTTCATCTTGATTCCATGCTTCATCAAAGTCTGTTTCATTGTCTCTTTCACTTTTATTATATTTGTCAGCGTGTTTGAGAAGGGCTTTGTAGTCGGCGTGTATGCGGTGCAATTCTGTAGTAATCTGTAGTTTTTCAAGAGTTGTTAGTTTTCCGTCAGCAACAATTTTATCGAATATACTTACATCAAAGAAATTGTTCTCTGCGTCTAGGATAAGGTCGCCAACATTATTAACAATCTTAATTCCTTCCGCAACCATAGCTTTCGTATAAAGTGTTCCGTCATGGTTAGCCCACATAACTTTTTGCCAATCATCATTTTTCCATCTTGAGATAGCGAAGCCAACACAGTCAGTTACTTCGATTTTTGTTACAGTGTTCCACGATTTTAAACCGAAACATTCTCCTGTTTCTTGGCGAATAATATTATCAAATTGATCTCGAAGGTTTTCAGAAACAAGACCAAGCCACATAACTTCTTTACCATCTGCATTGTAGATAGTAGTCCGAGAGCCTTGAGTTTTCCAAGCTCCTGATTCATCTTCGATATATAAATTAACACCTGAGATAAGTTTGCCGAAGATGTATTCACCCCAAATACCGTCTTTTGAAATTGCGTGTTTCCATGTGTTACCACGGTCATTTGTGATAGCCAAGAAGCCGTTTTGTATAACCAACCAACTATCAGGATCGTCAAGCGATTTAACGATGATACCACGCTCTGAGATAGTTATTTGTTGGTCATAGCCTGCTAGGACAGCATTTTTTAATGAGTCCCACTTATTGTTGATAATTTCATTGATTTTACCGTTGTTTTCTTTCGATAGATTCCAACCATCTTTGTCCATCGACACGATAGTAGAAGTGAGGTCTGCTTTATTTAGCAAGTCCATCAACAATGCGCTACCATCTTTGAGGTCTTTCTCGTTAGCGATAGTTAAAGAGATTTCAAAATTCTCAAAGTCATAATTGATTTCAATGATTTTTGCTAGAATATTAACTTTGAGCCTATCGTATCGTATTCTGATACTGTCACCTAAGCCTAACTTATCCCAATCATTTTGACACTCTATAACTGAGAGGAAGTCAATAATGCTTACAGTTAATTGAATCTTTGGTTCTTGACTTTGTTTGAAGATTGTTTTAGCTTCTTTCATCAAATCTTCGGGGTGGGTGATAGAGTCATTTGTATACTCTTGGACGATGATAAAGTTTTGTAGCTCTGCGTATTCATCATTAGTGAAGTTAATAGAAGGTTTAAGTTTATCTAAGTGGACTTGCTTTTCACGCTCTGCATCTTGTACATCGAATCTAGCATTGTCAACAACTGCTTTTTGTTTAGATTCTTCAATCTCTTTTGCTCTAAGTAATTCAATTACCTCAGCATGTCTTTCAGTTCCATCTTTAGTACCTCTGTCGTTATATCCATCTTTACCCCAAAGACTCTTATCAGTTTGGAAATCAGCTAAAAGAACATCCCTTTCATCTTCTAGTAGCATTCTTTCTACTGTTATTTTAGAAAGTCTATCAGATTCAATAGTAAGGATTGCTTGTAGAGCTTCTATTTTCTTAGAGATAGTTTCGAAGTCACTTTCTAAGCTTTTCACTAAATCTTCATACTTCGTTAGTGCAATACATAAGTTATCACTCATGTAGTCTGAGCTTTTAATAACTCTTTTGTTTTCTTTATCATACTCAAATGGATACATATAAAAAGAGAAGTCCTGTATATAGTCTTCTCCTAGTGGGTTTATTTTTCTGAATGTTAGGCCCTCTGAACCAAATGCTCTTAGGCGAGTAACTGTTGTGCTACTATCAACTGATAGGTCAAAGCTTTCTAAGTATTTACCATCACGAATGTAAAAGCCTTTATTTAATCCTACATTCTCAGCTTTGTGGAACTCGATTACTAAATCCTCAGTGTTCCATTTGATTATAGCATTCCATTTAGTCGCAATGTCATACATAACTTCTAATAGGGACATAGAGCTTACATTGTATTTTCTTTCTGCTGTTTCAGAAGTAGTGAAGTAGTTGTCAACATAACCGACAGTCCAACGTTTAATAGGCACTTCTAACAAGCTACCGTAAACATCTTCAAGAACACCATCTGCAACATCTTTTAAGTTACCAACTTTTTCGTATTCACGAACATTTTTATCGCCTAATTGAACACCTAACGAGTAAGCTCTATACTCAATATAATCTTCATCACCATATCCTTTATTAGACTCATTGAAAAGAAAATATTCAGTCATATTACCAACAACATACTTAAAAATATATCGGTGCTTAATACGCTCGATATTTGGGTTATCCATAGGAACTTCATCTTTAATAATGATTGTTGGAATTTTGAATGAAAGCTCATTAACTGTACTTAACTTTGTGTAGTATTGTACATCATAGGCTTCATTAATTTTTGCGATAGTACTTTTGTTTGGTTTACATAAAAAAAGACTTTTCTTAGGTAGTTTTAGGTTATAATCAATTTCACCTATCTTCACTGTCATTCCTCCTGATTATTCTTGTAGTAGTATTGCTTTGTGTCTAAAATCAAGGTCAAAATCACCCTCAGATGTGATATAGTTGCTTCCTTGAATTAGCTCTAAGTATTCATCATTGTGTGAATCATACCTATAAACACCGTTAACTTGATTGCTTGAAACAATTTCCTCATTCTCACAATCAATATATACTTCTTCGTTGTTATTAAGGTCTTTAAACTCAACTCTTTGACCTGTTGTAAAGTTAATAATTGCAATATTTCCTTTACCGTTTTTCTTTCTTATCCATAACTTAGGTTTGATAGGGAAGTCACCTGTATTCTCTAAGAAACCATATGGTTTTAGATTCATTTTAAAGGATTGTAAATAAGGCTTAATTGATTCATTATCAGCAACCATGACTATCTGAAATTGGATATATAAACCTTTTAAAATATATTCATCTAAGAGGTCATAAGAAGTTATATACATTCTTTTCCAATCAGTCCATTCATTCTTATCATAGGAAATTCTAAAATAGTATTCTACTGTTTGGTTGTGAATGTTGATTAGTGTCTCTTTGATATTCGCAATATATTTATCTAAGTCATTTGAAATGAAGAAAGGAGGGGAGGTATAAATACCTCTAGGAACACTCAATCTTGACCAATTAGTCATAATATCACTCAACCTTACCGAATGGTCTAAATTCTGAGGAAGTGCCAACTTGTTTCCACTTAATATTTACTTCTTTTCGCCATGTAACAGAATTGTCAACGAATGTAGTTCCTGCTGAAATGCCTGACCATGTAGGTTCGCTTGTATCTGATAAACCTTCTGTTACACAAATATAGTAATATAACTTACTACCATTTGTAGGGAAGACTACATCATTAACTTTGTAGTTGTAATCAGGAAACCATTTATTACCGATAGCATCATAAAACTCAGCGCCATTTTCAACAAGGAAAGTAGGGGTATTAACCATGCTTTTTCCTGCTGTCACACATTGATAGATATTTCCGTTATCAGGTAGTGCTTTGACTTCTTGACCTACAGTGTATTTAACGTTTGGTTTCCAATTGGGAGCATGTTTACCTTCACGAATATTTACCCAACCAACATAACTACCGACTACAGGATTCTCATTCCAAATAATCTTTCCTTTTTCAACCTTTTTTCCATCAGCAAGGTTATTAGGTGAGCTTGTTGATTCTCTTAAATACTTTTCGATAGCTGAAAAATTTTTACCATAGTTAACAATCGTTTCTTTTATATCATCATTATCAAATGTGGAATTAGTAGTAATATCTAGTCCTAATCCACCATTAGTTTTTTCCATTAAGTTATTCCTCCCCAATTACTAGTAGTTGCATAGACATTTCCCCATGTTGAAAGGGTAGTGTCTATTGTTAAACCATTAGATGTAATTTGCATATTACTCATATCTCCCAAGAAGAAATTTGAATCATCTAATACAACACTTGTGCCAACGTTAATATCACGAAGTTCAATGTTTTCTTTTATTTGCTCAAATGAGTAGCTGTAAGGGGAATCACATCTAATATTTAATTCAATATATCCTTCATTTAATCCATTGTGAAATAGTTGACTATCACCCTCGAACATTGCATAAAACACTCTATTTGGGTTTGAATCAAATACCAATGGCTTATAATGTGGTTGGAAGAACCAACGAGCTAATCTTCTTAGTGTGTCTTTGTTTTCCCAATCTGCAATAGCAAAAGACAAACTAAAAGAGAGTGGTTCATGTTCCACTCTCTGAAAGTAAGGTTTTTCACGATTTGCTATTTTTTTCTCGATGATTTGTCTGTTAGGGAGGAAGTTTTCTTCGAATAGACCATCGTCACTCCAAGCAATAAAAACTCCCATATCCTCAGACGAAATACCATCATACATAAACTGTATTGATTGTTTCATTTATCGTTTTCCTTTCTCTCTTAATAGTCTGTTTTTAATTTGGTCGCCCAATTTATCAATATCGCTCTTAGTTCCATTGAACTTATCAATATTGACATGAACAACAGTTGAGTTATCTGTTGATGTTGGTGTACTAACTGTGCTTACCTTTGGTTGAGTAGGGAGGGCGATTGCACCGTTGATAGTTCGCATTACATTGTCCATGATAGAAGAAATGCGTAACATGCGTTCTGTGTCAACAGGGTTAAATATAAGCTCATTTTGGTGAAGAAGGGCTAGTTTTCCACCCTTACCATCTGTACCACCTGTAGAACCAAAGCTCGTAGTCATACCACCTGTGTCAGCACCAGTAAAGTCATTAGTGATATTTCGTCTTAATCCATCTGCATATCCAGTAAGAATTGAACGAAGCTCAGGGAAGCTAACAACACCTGCGTTATCCATCATATACTGACCTAGCTCTGCTTGTTGTTTTCCTGAGAGCTTACTGAACGCTTGGTCATAGCTTGTGCTTGCTGAAACTAAAGAAAGGTTACTTCTTCCTGACTGTGCAATTTTATCAGAAGTTCCTTTTAGTGCATCTTTTTTAGCTTGGCTATTTGCCTTAGGAACAAGTGTTTCTCTCATGTATTTTGCAAGCATAACTTGTTTATCACCATGAGATAAGACCTTTCCTGCCGACGCTGTTTTACCAAACTCTTTGATGTAGTCTAAATACTCTTGAGTCATGAAGCCACTTGCATCAGAGTTATTTTGGAAGTAATTACCGATACTAGATATTTGCTCTTTTGACATTGAATCAAAAATAGAACCTAATGATTGGTTTGCGTTGTAAGTAGAATCTTCTGCTCTACCTTCTTTAGCAAGTTTATCAGCTTTGTCTTTGATGTTTTTAATTCTAACTGCATCTTTTGTAGGGTCAAGTGAACCTGCGATTTTTTCATTCATGAACTTAGCTAAAATAACCTTCATATCAGCTTCGCTAAGACTCTTGCCTTTGCTGGCGTTTTCTGCTGTTTGGTTAGTATTAGGAATCTTACTGCCATAGTTGCCTGTTACCTTGTTTGCTAAGTTATTAACCTTTTCAATTCCATCTTCAACTTTTTTAATTTCCTTTAACATTCTATCCATTTCGTTGATTACGTTTTCACGAATAGACCTACCAACAACTTTCCATGTACCATCGAATCTATCTTCAAGGTCAGGTAAACTAGCTTTAAGTTCATCAGTATATTTAGTGTATAGCTCTTTAACTTTATCATAGTGACCTTTTGAAGCTTCTTTTCTAATCTTATTGAACGTAGCTTCGTCATTAAGCAAGTCTTGATAATGTTTTTCCCAATATTCTCTTTGTCTGTTAAGAGACTTTAGAACATCTTCTGAGTATTTGTCTTCTTTTTCTTTTAAGTCTTCAATGTTTTCAGTTTTTTTATCTAATAAATCGTCAAGCTGTTGTTCACGAAGGTCTTTCTCATATTGATACTTTTCTTCTGCGATTTGCTTTTCAATTTCCGCAATTTGTTTTTGCAGTTCTTCTTTTTCTTTTATACCTTCGTAAGTATTTACGTTGGATAGAAGATTAAGTTTGTTTTGCAATTCTTGTTTTTGAATATTAAGTTCATCAAGTTTATTACCATGACTTCTATCTCTATCAGCATCATCAATCCCTCTGCGTTTAGCATCAATGATTTTTCTATAAGCTTCAAGTTCATCGTCATATTGCTTGATTACTTTTTCGTGGCGTTCTTCCTCAGCTTTAACGAGCTTGTCAAGAGCGTCCATTTGAATATCCTGAGCTTCTTTTATAGCGTCTTTTAAAGTGTCTATAAGCTGTTCTGCAAGGTCTTTACGCTTTTCCTTATTGCTTTCTTCAATTGTTTTTGTGAAGTCTTTGATGGCTTTCTCAGTTTCATAAATTTGATTTGCAACCCCTGCATAGGCTAGTTTGTTTTCTTCAAGTTGTTCTTCAAGTTCTTGAAGCTTTTCTGAGCCAAAGTCTAAGCCTTTCATTGCTTTTTCAGTATCCAAGCCTTTTTGCTCAAGCTCTCCATATTTTTCTTTAAGCTTTTCTAATTCAAACTCAAGAGCTTCTTTATATTCGCCTGAACCTTCTTCCATAGAACCTCTAAGTAATTGAGAGTAACTGATTTCAAAATCAATATCATCAATTTTAAGGTCATGAGAAATAGAAACAGCTTGAACCATTTCGAAGTTTACTTGATGCAAAGCTTGATTAACTTCAACTAGTTCTTTCTTTAATTCACTTGCTCTTTGTGTAAGCTCCTGATACATTTCAACTGTAAGATTGCCTTTGCCTAACACTTTGTTAATATAGTCAAGCTCTTGTTTCATAGCTGTTAGCTGACCTTTACGAGTGTTAGCCATGATTCCAAGTGTTTTAGTGTAACGCTCACTTGTTTTATCAAGCGCCTGAATCTTAACTTCTTCCCACTCAAGAGTTTTGGAATAATCATCCATTTTCTTGTCGAAGCCTGCTAATTTCCCGCTAATGATTTGATTGTAGTATTCCTTGATTTGATTTTGAGACTCCAACATTTGTTGTTGTATCTCAAGTCTTTTATCAAGTAGCTCGTCTTGTTGTATGTCAGTTAATCCACCTAAGTCATACATTTTTTGAATATATGCGTATTCATCTTGATAGCTTTTCAGCTTTCGTTGTTCCGCAGTATATTGTTTGTTAACGCTGTTTTCGTACTCTTTGTTGTACTCAAGCATGTTTTTTTGAAGCTCTGCTTGTTTAGCAATACCTAAGTCTTCAATATCTCTATTTCGTTTGTAAGATTCCATTTGAGACTTGATAGCTTTGAAGTCATTTTCTTGCATTCTATCATTATTAGCCATTATAGTTTGTCTAATAGATTCTGATTCAGATTGCGCTCTAGCGTAATCATCATTGCCTGAACCACCACCTGCTGTAGCTCCTGAGCCTGCATGAGTGTTGTAAGCGTTGTTTGCATAATTAACTCTGTTGTTGTGTCCTTTGCTACCTGCTTTTTCTCCACTACGCTCATAAAGAATATTGAAGTTTGAAGCATGTTCTGTAGCAGTTAGTGTTCTGTTTAATGAGTGTAGGGCTTGTTTTTCCTTACCTTGAAGCTCTTTCCACATGAAGTCTAACTGCGTTCCTAAATCGTTTGCACTAGTGCCTTTGCTCTTTGCGAAAGAGTTAAGTTCTGATAGTCTGCTACCTCGCCACTGTGCAATACCAAAAGCGCTACCCTCAGCGTTTCTACCTGCTGTAGAGCTAAAGCTAGATTCTTGTTGAATATTCCCCATAATCCCTGCAACAGCACTATCGCTAAGTCCTTTAGATTTAAAGAAGTTCCAAACTGTGGCTTGTGCTGAACTACCTGAGCTAACTGAACTAGCTTTTGTTTGAGAATACGTTTGAACGCCACTACGAGCGCTTTGAGCGTAGCTAGTTGGGTCAATCCAAGTGTTACCTTGTTTAACTCCATAGTGAAGGTGAGAGCCATCACCGCCTTTACCTTTGACAACATTACCTGTGTTACCGATAGTACCAAGCTTAGTACCAACATCAACAACATCACCAATTGCAACAGCGATACTATCTAAGTGAGCATAGAAGTGTTTAAGACCATTAGAATCCATAACATAAACATAGTTGCCTGAAACACTGTCGCTTCCTTTTGCTACTACTTTTCCTTTGACATTGGATTGTAATAAATCACCGATTGCTCCATCAATGTCGATGCCTTTGTGGTTGTCTGCTCGTGTAGCCCAATTAGAGGTAATCTTACCTGACCAACCTTTTGGCGTAACATTTCCAAACGTAGTATAGCTTGAGCCACTAGAAGTACCTTGAACACCTGATAGGTCTTTTAATTTTTGGTTAAGTAGGTCATTTTGTTGTTGAATTAATCTGTTTTCATCTGCAAGAGCTTGTCGATACTGTTTAGAGTAAGTAGGATATTTCTTTTGTCTGCTTTCAACTTCTTTTAAAGCTGTGTTAATCTTCTCTAATGTTAGAGCATACTTTTTAGAAACTTTATCTAACTCTGATGTTTCTTTGGTAGCTTCTTTTGTAGAGCTACTAGCTTTATCACTAGATTTAGAGTATTTATTATTAATAGTGCTAAGGTCATTAATAGTTGAGTTAATACCTGCCATAGCTTCATCAAGCTCTGCCACTTTGCTATTATATTCATAGATTTGTTTCATCATTCCAGTGGCAAATTGTAAAGATAATTCTCCTTTGCTTACCTTTTCCATGATTTTGCCATTAGTGTCTAAATTCCGTTCCCTGTATTTTGCCATTACAGCGTCTAGTGCTATTAGCTCTTGTTTCATGTTGTCAATACGAGCTATAGAACCAAGAGCAGAATCGTAAGTTGCGCTTTCTTCTGAATTGTATTTTTCTTCTGCCATATTGTTATATGATTCACGAAGAACTTCATTCATCTTGTTCTCAGCTATAATATTGTCAATTCGAAGCTTACCATTTCTAACTTGGTGAGGGTAGAGTGCTGTAAGCTTTTTAGTAGCTTCTGATAGTATATTGTTTTCTCTAGTTGATAAACTAGTTGCATTTGTAAGGCGATTGTAAACACCAACTAAATCATTTGTTTCTGTGATTTGTTTTTCAGTAACACCAAGTAACTGCTCTCCTAGAGATTCGAAACTTTTGATTGATGCAACATAGTCATTCATTGTTTTAGTAGCTTCATCGGTTGTTTCAACACCCTCAGCAATTTTTTTAAGGCGCTCCTCAGCTTGCTCTTTTGATAATCCATCAGTTTTCATAAGCTCTTTAACAGCTTTTTCATGGTCAATAGTTGAGGTAGTTAAATCATTAAGAGTCTTTTCCATCTCCTCGTATTCAACAGATTTTTTGTCGAAACCTGAATCGACCATAGCCTGTAGAATTTTCTCTTTGATGCTGTCCATTGCTCCACCAAACTTGGCTTCAAGCTCTTTGGCATCAGTGATACCACTGTTTTTTACATCATTGATGGTTTTTGCAAGCTCATTGAAGTTTTCCTCAACACCTGAGTTTTTTTGTTGCAATACATCTGTGATTACTTTACTAAAGTCGTTTAGACCATCCTCAGTTTCAGATAGATTAATAACACTAACAGCAACATCTTCGAATACTTCCTGACCTTCTTTAGAGAAGTCACCGAAAGTTTTTAATGTGCTGTTTAAGTCTGCTTCAACACCTGTTTTAAGAACACCCATACCTGTAAGAATATCATTTTGAGCTTGCAGAAGAAGCTTATGATGTTCTTGTAACCCTTTTTTAATAGTGTCTAGTTGTCCAAGTTCTTGACTGCTGTAGTTAAGTTCATTTTTCTTGCTTATGGCAAGATTTACTTTGTCGATTGCTAAAGCAACATCGTCAATGCTTTTTAAAGAGTTTTGGAAAAATCCTTCTTCAATTTGGAATCCACTTCCGAAACCTTTTCCAAGTTCTGCATATTTCTTTTCAAAACCTTCTAGTTGACTTGCGAAGTTATAAGCTATTTCTAAACTATCTTCTTCATCGCCTTTAGCGCTCTTAATAATTTTTCTAGCTGTCTTTTCTGACTTTTCTCGTTCCTCTTTAGCTTTTTCTTCATTAAGTTGCTTTTGAATTTCAAGCTCTTGCTGTAGAATTTCAATTTTAGTTTTTGCTTGTGTAGCAGAAATGAGGACTTTATTACCATATTCATCTTCACCTTTAACTAAATCAGGCATTAATTTACCTAGTTCATTTTGAGTGTCAAGTAATTCTTTATACTTTGTAGAATCTAGTTCTTTTCCTACGCTATTTAAATTTCTGCTTTCTTTTGAAAGATTGTCATATTTAACTAATAAACTATCAATGGCTTTTTCATTATCAGCGTATGATTTTATTTCTTGCTCATTTTTAGCTCTAAGTTCTTCCTTAGCTTTGTTAGCTTCCACATAACAAGCAGTAAAAAACTGAATAGCATAGCCTGCTACCATACCAGTAGCACCGAGACCACCAAAAGCCAAAGATAATATATTAGCAGCTTTAGATCCTTTGTTCGATGCTTCTGTTGCTTCGTTGTTTGCACCTTTAAAATTTGCGTATGCTTCTTTTGTTGAAGTAATTGCTTCGCGAATCTCTAAAATTTTAGCTCCGCCGTCTGAGAGTAGTTTTTCCAAACTGGTATCTTCAGACGTATTTTTTTTCAAGTCAGTCACTTTAGTATTAATATCTACAAGAATAGAGCGGAGTTCTTTAAGTGCTCCAATAGTTCCATTAAAGTCAGTAGGAGGTGACGGTATTTCTTTTACATTAGAAGGGGCTTCTTTAACAGTAGCTTGTACTGCTTTTGAGCTAACGACAGGTGTAACATTTGCGACAACATCAATTTTGAACTTCGGTAAAGACATTTTATTAATCTGTTCTGAAATGCGTAGCTTCGTTTTTTCAACATCAAGCTCCATAACAGTTTTAAGACCTTGTAGTTCTTTCGTTTCAACAGTGTCTTTAATATGATTAAATGCGCCTTTAGCAAGTTCTAGTTTTACTTTTACCTTAGCGAAAATAATTTGTTCTAGGCTTTTATTAATGTTTTGGACACTAGCCTTTTTTTCTAGAATAAGCTCAATTGGTTTTTGGTTTACTTTAACAGTCTCTATAAATTTGTTAATATTAGCTTTAGATTGTTGATAATTCACACCAAAAGAAATATGTAGTGGTTGCACCTCAATTTTCTTTAAAGCACTTTTGACTGTAGTTTGGGTTGCTTGTTCATTTACATAGAAAATCAAAGATTTCTTAGCTTGTTTTTGGTTGTTTAGGAAAGTTTGAATGTTTGCTTTACTTTGTCCAACTGCAACATCAAAACTAAGGTTAATGTTTTTATTTTTATGCTTGTCTAAAAATGTTTTGATGTTTTTATTAGATGCACCAACATTTACACCAAAAGTTAGTTTTTTATCTTTCATTTCTTTAGATAAGAATGTATCAATCCTTTTTTTGGATTTATCTTTATCAATATCTAACGAAACCAAAAACTTTACTTCGTTATTTGTAATACTCAAAATGTTTAGCTCCTTCTTTATTCGTCGTTGTGCAACTATTTTGTTGCAGTCTAAAACCCTCAAGTAAACCCCTAACCGAAATAGGGTAGGGATGTAATTCAAAGTATTAGAAAATATCATCTAGTTCATCTGAATCATCTTTTATAACATAGATAGATGTTGTTTCAGTAGAGATGTGATTTAAAAGCACCTTAGCTTTATTAATGTCTTTTCCTTCTTCAACTACTAAGTGTGTCGCTCTTGAGCGTCTAAGTGCGTGAGGTGTAAGTTTATAACCTAAGATGTTATTGAACTTATTAGTAAACCACGCATTGAAAGCGTCGGGACTAAGTTCTTTTGTTTCACCATTCTTAAACTTACGAACGAAAACATACGGGTTATCATCTTCACCACGAAATTCAAGCCATTTTAAAACAGCTTGTCTAGCTTCTTCGCTATACATCAGTTTGATCGGTTTACCAACCTTACCTTTACCTTTACCACGAACTTGAGGTGTTGCGTAAAAGTCTTTGTTCTTTACCTTAGGCATATCAAAGAACTCTTTTTTCATCTGAGCAATTTCTGCTCTACGTGCGCCTGTGCTGTAGCTTAATAAGAAGTAGGCAATCATTTGATACTCACCTTCTTTTTCAAGCTCTGCAATAAGCCTGTCAATATCTTCTTTCGCTACAATATTCTTTTCTCTCACAAGCTGTTTAGGAGGGGAGGGAATAGCCTTGTTGAAGATATTTCTAAATTCAGGGTAGTCTTCGCCATAATAAAGTTCAATATAGTTACAAAGTGAGCTTACTGCTGATCGTTTGAACTTAACAGCATTAGAAGATAACTCTAATGACATTAAGTGATTCTGATAATCTAAAGCGTGTCTTGCTTTTAATTTGTGGATAGGGCGGTTGTCAAATTCATCTTTAACATATCTCACAAAGATTTTTAATGCGCTTGTATATTGTTTAAGTGTTTTATCTGATAGATGTTGTTGTTTCAAGAACTTATCAACAATCTTTCTATTCCACTCATTACATTCAAGCCATTCTTCAGTAGTTACAGGAGGTATTTTAATTGCCATTTTCTCACCTCCTTCAATTGTTGATACCTTGCTCTAAAGCATTTTTAAGGTGTTTGTTATAAGTAGTTTTATCTAGCTTTTCTGCTGTTGCGTTTGCAAATGGTCTAGGTTCAGCCCATTTTTCATCAGGGTTATACCAACCATTCTCAGAATTGCTAGAGGTGTGCTGTACATCACTACCATTTTCGATTAGCTCTGAAATAAAATAGCCATCCATTGAATCACTAGTGAGGTTTTCAAAGTCAGAAGCGAAGGTATTTCCATTAAGTTTATGTTTTGTAAATACCATATTTCTAGCGTCAGAAAGACCGCCAGCATCATATCTAGGCTCATAATAGTCATAGACTTCTGTGTAAACAGAATCTACCATTGCGTGTCTAAACACGTTTAGAACTTGTGGGCTTTTAATGGTTTCCTTCACTTTACCTTGAACATATTTTTCCAAATCCTTGATATTACTGAATGTAGGCAATTACATCACCCTAACTTATTTAAAATCTCCTTTTGTTTCCAATGCTTCATTAATTGCTTCTTGAGCCAATACAGCTTTTTCAGCAACCTTGTTTACACGTTCGATTACTTCTCCAACCTGATTTTGGTCAAAAATTTCATCAAAGAAAAGGTCAAATAAACCAATCTTCATTAATGCTTCCATTGCCATAATCTTTTCTTCGAACGTGTCACCGATTTCATTTTTAAAGTGAGAGAAGTGTTTAATAATAAGCAATAGCTCATATTTAATTAGTTGTTCTTCACTTTCAAAGAAACTGTATTCTTTTTCGATTGCGTACTGCATATCGTTGAATAGCTCAAGAGTTAGCTTCTCAACTTGAGTGCGGTCAAAGTATTCGTTATATTTAACTGTTTTTTTAGTCTCAGGGTCAACTACGAACGTAGACATTACATCTACTTTCTTAGATTCTGCTAGAATATCTTTTAATTTAATTGGTGACTGTCTTTTTGCTGTCATGGTAAAATCTCCTTTTTATCGGTTAATAGTTTAGAAATAAAAAGGGGAGAGGTTGACCTCTCGCCCTAGTTTTTATAACATATTATTATTTTTCTTATTTACGTGGTTTAAGCAGGATTGAACCCATTTCATCAGCACCCTTAGGGTTAATTACTGCGAAATTGATTTCAGGTGTGTAAACATTACCGTTCTCTAATGAAATGTCAAACTCACCACTAGGGATTGTTTCAGGGAAATCAAATAGAATATCTGCTTTTACTTTTGCAGTGTCTAAGTCATAAGCAATTGTTTTCATTTCTACTCTGTATTTTCCTGCGAACTTAGTAGAATCAATAGAAATTCTTTGACCTTCTACTTCCTCTTGATAGAATACATGTAACTCTTGTCCTGCTTTGAACGTGCCTGTAGCTCCTGCTAAATCAACAGCTTTCTTAGTTTTGTCTGTTAAAGAAACAACAACATTTAAAGTCTCTTGCGTACCATCAGGTAGTTCAACTTGTGCTTTAGTTCCTACGATAGCACCATCAGGTAATACGATTTCGTTTGCAGAAGTGGCGCTGTCTACAACAACAATACCTTTAGTATTTGCTGTGAATCGACCTTTACTGTTTTCTTCTACAGCTACACCTTGAGTCATTGCCCAATACTCAATATCTGCTACTGCTGAACGCATTGCTAAATCAATTGCTTTGTCAGTACGAATTTTGTATAGTTTTTTGTTACCGATACCACCTTTAAGGTCTTCTTCTGAGATAGAGCCTTTGATACCTGCTAACTGCGCTTCCGCGTTTAGTACCACTTTACCTGTTTCTAGGTCAGTGATTGTTACATCTGCTGTGTCTTGAATTACGATTTTACCCATTGAGTAAATTCCTCCATTTATTTATATTGTGTATGAGCTACATTTGAAGTAGCCCACCAAATTTCTTGTCAAATTCATTCTTAGATATTACATCATCTTCTAATTTGAATAAGTCAATATGCTTATTCCAAGATTCAATGTTTACCTTCTCTGCAACGGTGGCAAATAGGGTAGATGTCTGATAGTTATAGATAGCTCCAACACGAGCATAAATAGCGTAAACTTGAAAAATGTTCATTCTACATACATCATCAAAACTGTTACTTGTACTTGCGACAATAGAAGTAACAATATCAACAAATGTCTGCTCCTGTGAGGATTGTTGTTTAAATCTTCTAGAGCGTTCAATAGCTCTTTGAATTTCTTCGTTAGGAGAAACCTTGTCTTCTGTGATTACATTCATATCCATAATCAATCTTCTGACAAAGTGAAAACTCTCACTAGATTCAAAGATTATTTCGTATTGTATTTCTTCATTTCCATCAAACACTAATTGAAAAATCTTCAAATAAGCATTTAACAACTGTCGTGTACTAAGAACAATCTCTAATAGGTCTGCTTCCTTGATTTCCATTAAGGCTTTTAAACTTGATTCATCTGCCATAGCTTCTTTAAGTTGATTCCTATAGTTGTAGTAGATGTGTAGAGAGTTTTGAGCGATAAGATTTATCTCAGCAGCATGACTAAGATATTCTCGATAGGTTAAAAATCTGATAGAACCAAATTTTGTATTTACTGTTTCACCGAAAATAAATAAATTCTTATCGTAGTCTAAATTTTCAATGTGGTGCATTATTTCTTACTCACACTCATTGTGTATTGATGTAAGAAGCGTCTATAATGTGTTGGTGCTTCACGAGGGTTGCCTGCTTTGTATTCGAGCTTACCAAAGCCTGCAATACGCTCTAACGCTATCAGCTCATTAATCCTGTCAGATATTCGAGATATTCTTAAATCTCTGTCAAATGATTCATGAATAAAAATGTCAATGTTAACCTCTTGTTGTGCTACTAGATAGCTTTCAATTACAGGTCTACGTCTACCTTCGTAAATGTAAATCTTGCATAGTTTATTTTCTATTAGGTCAGAGGTTTTTTCGCCTAAAACAACTCTCTCGTCAACTAGTTTCCAATAATCATCACTTTCAATGTCTACTAAGTTTGGTAACTCAGGGTCAAGTGGGTCGGGATGGTAGTTTTCTTGAGTGTCAAATCCTTTAGGCTCATATTTTAATAATCTCATTAGTTCTTCATCAGTGATTAAAATTTGATATATGTTTGAGAAGAACTCTACTGTTGAACTTTGTTTAATCATGTTATTGGAATCCTTTGCAGCTGGACTTCAATGTAACCAATACTGTTAATACAGCAACTTGATACTTATACTCATATATGGTTACAGTTGAGTTAATTTCAGGAATGTGATTTTCTAAGGTAGTTTTACAATAACTGAACCATTAGGAAAATCTACGCCCATAAAAAGGTCTAATGTCATTTACGATACTAGGGATTGGTAATGTTTCCTGCATATCAATAAAAACATAAGATAGGGAAGGAGAATCTAAGATATAGTTCACCATTTGTCTTTTTGTGGAATTTTATAAGTCATAAATTGTGTTATCATTAGCTCGAACCCTTTTTCTATAAGCGCTGAACATTACATTATTCCTGTTCTAGTTTTTTAATTTGTTTTTCAATCGTGTCAATAGTTCCAAACACTTTGCTTTTAATGAATGGTTTATTGTCCTCTTTAATACACTCTTTAAGCAATCCATTAAGAATAGCATGAGTTTGAACAATCCATGCGCCATCATATTCAGATGTGATTTCTTTTACGTTATGAACCTCAAAAATAACTGAATTTATGTGGTCAGGTAGCGTAGAAACACCTTCCTCATATAGTGGCAAAATCTTAAAGATAGAGCCTTTTAATGAGTGCATATAGTTTAAATAATCTAATTTTGCAATCATTGTGTGTTATCCTTTGATATTAAATAATTCTATTACATAAGCAACGCTATATGAGTCCTTAAGAAGCGGGGGGAGTTGATTTCATTGAAATTAGCTCAGCTAAAGTAATGTATTGAACAACGCTAAATTTAGCTCATTCAAACTTTTCGCTAGTGCGACTGGGAGATTAAAACTAAATTTGTAGTTGCTAATCGAAAAACGATTAAATCATTACGATTAATTTCTAGTCGTTTTTTAGATCTAGCAGTAGTTTTTGTAATTTATGCTTCTTTTACAGCTTTCGCATATGAACCAACGATTTCAGCTATATCATTAGAAGCTTCTTTGAAGCCTACTTCATAACCTTCGTCATATGCTTCTTCAATAGCTGTTTCTAACGTGCTTGCAATTAGCTGTGATACGACAATATGAAAGGCTTGCTTAGGTTCAGTGCCGATTTCAATTAAATTTTCGAAAGCTTCATATGTTGTACATACTTGACATTTTGTTTCTTCCATTGTTCTCATGCTCCTTAATACTTGATATAGAATGTAGCCTTACGACCATTTCTATCAAGCCATAGTAGTTTTTGATGTGCCTTAGAAAGTAGGCGACTGTCTTTTGAATAGTTGTTCGTTCCGGCGAAACCACCATTTACTATTAGGTCTACGCCATGAATCTCATTCTCGAAATTCTTGTGAATATGACCTGCGAAAACAGCAGTAGGGAACTTTTGAATCATCATTGTTAGGTCTTGAATCACTTTGCTATAGTTATCTAAGTGACCATGAACACCGAAGTAAGTTCTACCTAAGATTGTTGCTACTATGATTTCGCTGTCATACTTGTTGTCCATCATAGTAACATTCGGCAAGTTTTCTAAACGAGCTCCCATATACCATGTGACAAAATCATGAAAACTTTCAGTCTTAATTTCCTCCTCTTTGCGAGAAGAAATTCTGTCATGATTACCTTTGACACTGTAAACTTTAACTTTTTCAAAGTAGTTTGCTAGAATAGCAACAAGTCTAGCCAACGCTTCTGCTACTGACTTAGTTTGCTCAACTGCTGTTTCTGTTTCACCAATCTTAGTAAGGCGGTGTAGATTGCCCTCAATTAAATCACCTAATTGCATGATATGAAGCTCTCTGGCTCCAGTTAACTCTTGATAAGCTATTATTTCATTAATTGTTTGTTCAATGCGTTCATAGAACACTTTTTCATTAAATGTGTTCCAATGGTTATCTGTTACCATTCCTTTGTGAAGGTCTGATAACATTAAAGTAAGAGATGTGTCACCATTATATTTAACATCTGCTTTCTTGTAGTTAAGTGGTCTAGCGTAGTTGATTTCATCTTTAATAGAGTCAATCAGCTTTTTAAGCAAATTATCCAATCTTGCTTCGTGGCGTAAAAATTGTTTGTACTCACGCTTTTGGTCTTGAACTTGCATTTTAGCAATCTCAAGCTCTTTAATTTTGTCGTTTAATTCTTCTAGTTCTTCAGAGGTATTAGCGCTCTGCTTAATAGCGTAATCTTTACCTTGTTTGAAAGCTTTATACCATTTGCGATAATATGATTCACCGAAATTAAGTTTAAGCTCTTTGTTAAGAAGGTCACTAATACCTTCCCATGTAAGACCAAGAAGCTTTTTGTTCTCACAGATTCGATACTTGTATTCTTCAACGATTTCATTAGGAAGTTGTTTAGTATTCATCTATTAATCTTCCTTAAATAAGTCTTCTTCTTGTTCTCCATCTGTTTCAGAAGATACATTGAACTTGCTAATAGTTGCAATTGAATCTTCTTCTTTGATAGAAAGAGTGATGTTTTTACCGTTAAATTCTTCAAGTAATTTATTTAGGCTATACTTGAAATCGCCATCTTTAACAGAATCAGTTACGATTAACTCTCCTAAAGTCCAATCAATATCAAGTTTACCTTTTAGTTTTATTGAGTTAGTGCGCTTTGCCATTATTTCTTAGCACCTGCTTTAACTGACTTTTGAACAGCTTTCGCTTGTAATAAACCATTTGGTGTAACAGGGAAGATAGCAACGCCACCACTGTAATCTACAGCGTGATAAGTTTGCATTTTATCGTATTCAACTTTTCCGTTTTTCTTCACAGACTTGCCAAATTTATCAAGCTTTACTGCGTAGCGTGTGAATAAGTCAACTACTGCATATCTAAGACCATACATAGTCTTAATTTTTCTAATGTGTAACATTTCTTATTTCTCCTTTGCTCTAGTAAATTCAATATTTTATTGTAGGGGCTAGTGGGATTGAACCAATGATTTTGGGTTAGGAATCTAACGTTTTATCACTAAATTAAGCCCCAATTACAACAAAAAACACTATCAGAATAGTTACGCCTTTCTAATAGTGAATTGATTGTCTTAATATTCAGTTGTGTAGTAGACACATTCACCCTAAAGAATAATAATGATTCTTTAGATTGTTTTAAGGTTACTGTGTCTGAATCACACCCTATATTCAGGAAACAAAGCGAAAGGAGAGTAAACGAAAAATTTTATTAACTTTGCTTTGTTTCTTGAATATAAGATGTAATATGAGGGGTGATACGATTCGAATCTACTCTGCTTTTGCAACAGTTGACATTCTGTCCAACTTCCATAGAGCAACCTACAGGATTTTAACCTGCGAATAATAGAATTGCTGTCTATTCTTTTACGCAATTGGTAGCTACATAAGATTAAGCTCAGGAACAGAATCGAACTGTTGTTTTTTGAATAAAAAGCAGATGTAATGTCACTATCTAATCGAGCGCATAGTGGGGTGAGCGTTGAACAGAGGCTTGCTTATTAGACAGGTGAAATAAGGATTCAATCCTGTTGGCTGATTAGGCAGTGGTCGAACATGCAATGATACGATAAAATTTTTTATAAATACTCTAATTTTTTTAAACCATCTATTCTATACATTGTGTAATCATCTTTCGATATTGCTGTGTTTGAAGCAAAAATCTCAAGCTTCTCTGCTTCTTCATCATAAATATCGAAATATCTATCCAACGCTATTTCAAATGCTCTTTCCTTCCAACGGTTATCTATACTATCGTCAGATTCCTTAGAATACAAGTAAGATTCATTAACTAGTTCGTTGTTAGTTTCATATGTTAAAATATAGTAATTCATAGTTATATCCTTTTTGGTAGGGCATAGGGTATTCGAAACTCTAAATACTCGAAAGAAAATCGAGTGGCGTAGTCCACGTCAAATGCCCAAAATTTTATTGGCGCGCCATGAGAGATTCGAACTCCCAACCGACAGGGTAGAAACCTGTTGCTCTAATCCATTGAGCTAATGACGCATATTTGATTTTCAGCATTGAGCGTAGTTAAGGGAAGAACTACGCTCAAACTTTGATTCTAAGGAGGTTTAAGTTATGAAATCAAAAGAACTTCTCACTTTATCTTGCGAAGGGTAGGTAGCACCGAAAGTTCTTTTAGTTGTTTTTGTAGTACTTGATTGGGTCTCAGATGTTTACTTAATTCTAATTAATCTGTTTGTCTTGTTTGTGAGTTTAGTTATTATCTTACTCATATGTTCGCAAGATGTTAAAGAGGTAGGAATAACACCTTGCGCTCAATAAGTTTATTAGCAGTAGCTTAAATAGGTAAGTGACTCACCTTGTATATCATGTTATATTATTATATTACTTTAACAAACTGTTTTATCGAAATAATTTGAAAATAGTGGTTTTTTTAATAAAATCCGAATAAAAAAGGTGAAATTCACACAGTATCACACCGATCATTTACTGAATTAGTTAATAACTGTTTTTTCTAATACTTCTTTGAAAGTTTTAGAAACAGCAAACTTTGTAGCCAAGTGAGTTGGTTTAACCACTGGTGAACCACCTTGAGGGTTACGGTAAGTACGCTCAGGTTTTACTTCAACCTTGAACTGACCTAAAGTACCAAAACCAATATTAACTTGACTTTCAACGATAGCACGAACATATGCTTTTTCTACTGAATCAAGAACTGCTGTTCCGAAGTCTTTTGTTATTTGGATTTCTACGCTATCTGTGTCACCTTCTAAGATATCTTTAGCTAACGCTTTTGATACACGCACCGTTGGTAGTGTAGCTTGTAGTTCCTCAGCTAAGATTCCTGTAATAAAATCTGTACGACCTAATTTAGCCATTTGGTTATAAGCTCCTTTTTCTCTGAAAAATAAAATGTGATTTTTACCGCCTTTGGAACAGTAAATAAATAATTATATATTATTATATTACTTTTGTTATAAGTTAATCTTCACTACTATTAGTAGTGATTCCTAGTTGTTCCTTATCTTCTTCTGATAGACAAGAGAAGTTACTATAGCGTTCTGAACCTTTGCTAATTTCCTTTACTTTCTTATGAGATAAGACTTCTAGATTCTTTTCCTCTTTAGTGAGGTAGTAAGCGAACATATCCAAAATTACTTTAGTGTTTTGCTTTTCCCAAGTAAACAATAGATATTCTTCTAATGTCATTGTCTGAGCTAGAAATTCAATTTCTTCGTTAAGAAGGTGTTCAATGACTTGCTTGCGTTGTGCTAAATTTAGCGAACTATCTAAGTTCACTGTTAGGTGTGGTAGTAAAATTTTCATTTTATTAATTAACCCTCTCATTCTTTAAGGCGGTGGGAAGTGACATTTGCAATACTTTTTTGTACAAGCTGTTTTAGCGACATGTTTTACAGATGGAAAGTAACCGGTCTTTTGCTGATTTATTGTCACTATAGAACTCGTTTGTTGCAGGTAGGTGTTCACCGCACTTGTTACATTGTTTTGTTTTTAAACCTAGAGTGCTTGTGTAGATCACTCTACGCCATTGACGCTCATTCTCTTTCACGACTGCTTTGTAAACGGTCTTGAGCGCTTTCTTGACATTCTGATTCTCAATGCCTATGGCTTCACCGATTTCTCTATGGGTGTAGCCTTTTTCAACCATTTTAATAAGAAGTAACTGTTGATCCGTGAAGTTACATTGATTGATTAGTCTATCCAATGAAGCATAAGTCGCTATCACTTCTTGATTAACAGCTTTAACCCCTGTAACGTCAAGTGTGCTACCGCCGCCTAAGAAAAGGTTATCATCATATTTGTATCTAAACTCTATTAAAAGCTCAACCACGCCAATGTCATTCATGACGAAGGGTTGAAACATTAAGTCCTTACTAGTAATGTGTGTCATGCTAAATCTTCCTTCCTATATAATGTAACTTCACCAACCTTTTGTAGTTGATTTCGACTTTAGTCATTATATATTATTTCGTAATTTTTGGATGTGTTTTTTGAAAAATATATTATTTTTTAATTATATATGTTTTTAATATAAATATGTTTATAAAAGTAATATAATTATATAAAATAAAGGAGCGACATATAAAGGTTCCGTTTAAGTATATTCAAGAGAAAGTAGGGATAAAATTGCCAAACATTTTACACCAAAATACTAACCGCCTAAAAGTCAAGGTTGCAAAGGTGCTGTACTATAAGGAAGAAAGCATGTGGGGCATTGTGAGCGTTGCACCAACTAAGATAGAGGGTGACTTCGAACCTGAGCTGAATCGCTATAACAACTTTGTTATTAGAGGTAACATTCCATTGGCTATGAATGTGGGGCAAGAATATGACATTGAAGTATCAGATTTGCAGACAGACGCTAAGTATGGTGAGTTCTATGAGATTATTCGTATTCATATAGAAGCACTTGACACAGTAGAAGCACAACAGCGCTTCCTACAAGCTGTTCTATCAGAGTATCAATCAAAGCTAATTCTTGAAGCCTTTCCTAACAATATGATTGTAGATGATATTAAAGATGATATAATTGATATAACTACAATAAAGGGTTTCGGGGAAGCTACAGCTCTAAAGATTAAGAGAGAAATCAAGCGAAACAAAGACTTAGGAGCTTTAATGGCGAAACTTGCTGACTTGAACCCATCAGGGAGAATGTTGAATAAGATTGTTGAGAAGTTTGGAAATTCTACAATTGCACTATTCAAAGCAAAAGAATCTTTATATTATCTATGTATCGTTTCAGGTTTAAGCTTCAAAAGAATTGACAACGTAGCTCTCATGCGTGGGGAAGATAAGTTTGGTTCAAAACGCATTAAGGCTTACTCAGAATACTACTTTAATGAAATTGCAAATCAAGGGCATTCGTGGGTCAATGAGCGGGAGTTCCTAGAACAAGCTATCAAAGAACTAGATGTTAATGGCACATATATTCGCAACTATATGAAGTCAGAGGATGGTGAGAAAAACTTCTATTGGCAACAGGAGGATAAGAGAATTTCTTCTATTCTTATGTACAACAATGAGCGCAACACATTACGAAATTTACTGAGACTTGCTACTAGATATGAAGCACCAATTGGCTTTGATGTTGATGAAGCAATCAAAGACGCTGAGGCGGCGCTAAATGTAAAATATACTGACGAGCAAAAAAATGCTATTCGTGAGAGTGTTCTGCACGGTGTGTTTATTATAAATGGTAAAGGTGGTACAGGTAAGACCACTGTAGTCAAAGGGATTGTCGAGGTATTAAACTCTTTAGGCCTTACTTATAAAGCATGTGCATTGAGTGGTAAAGCTTCACAGGTTCTTTTATCGAAAGATATTGACTCTGCAACAATTCACCGCACGTTTGGAATTGGTGTTAAGAAGTCAGATGATGAAGAAATCGGTGATGGTAAATCATTCTATGATGTAATAATCATTGATGAAAGTTCAATGGTAGATGCAGGACTGTTTAGCCAAATGTTATCTAAAATTCAAGATGGTACTAAGGTAATTTTAGTAGGGGATAGTGGTCAGCTTTCAGGTATTGGGCATGGGGATGTGCTTCGTGATTTACTTCAAACACAATACTTCAAAACTATTGAGTTAAATCAAGTTCACCGTCAAGCCCAAGATTCAGGAATCATTGAATTAGCTACAAAGATTCGTGAAGGTGTTCAAGTTTGCTCTGCTAACCAAGAGGGCATGATAAAGTTTGGAAAGAACAAAGACATGATTATGGTCAACTATCAAAACAAAGAAGATATGCCCGAAAACGTTGAGAGAGTTTTAAGAGGTCAAGCAAAGAATATCAAAACACCTCAAGATCTAATGGACTTCCAAGTTGTTGTGGCTATGAAAGAACGTGGTGCTATGTCAGCAAAAGCAATTAATAACCTAGCTCAATCAATCTTTAATGACCTAGAGAAGCCATTTGTGTCTTACAATGGATATGACTTCAGGGAAGGTGACAAGGTTATTGTAAAGGGCAATAGCTACGAAATCAGCTACTATGATGATTTAGAGCATTATTATAATGTGCGAGACAATGAGTTAACTGAAAATGAGATTCAGGAATACTTATTAACATTGGAAACTGACGAGGAAAGAATTGAGTTTTATGATAGTATTTCAACATCAAACACTGGTGATTTATTCAATGGTACCATGGGGATAGTTGTAGATGTGTTTGAGAAAATGGACTATAACACAAATAAAATAGTTCAATGCTTGGTGATTAACTTCGAGGGACTAGGAATTAAAATTTACCAACAATCAGAACTCGATAGTTTGGAACTAGCTTATACTGTAACTTGTCACCGCATACAAGGTTCAACTATCAAAAACGTAGTAGTTGTATTAGATTACTCTGCATATTCACTTTTATGTAGACAGTGGGTTTATACAGCAATCACTCGTGCTTCAAAGAAATGTGTATTACTTGTACAATCATCTGCTTTAGTCAAAGCAATCGGAACAGACGCTAGTGGAAACCGTCAAACATTTTTAGGTGATATGATTAGAGAATTACACAAAGTTAAAGGAGATATAGAAACAGTAATTAAGCAAGTCGCTAAGTTGCAATAAGGTTACGCACTGTTGCAATCATCTACTAAGATAATTAATAGTAAAACCTCAAAAATTATATAATTATATACAAAAAAAGTATAGTACTGTGCCTGAACGTCACTTTTTGAGTTTTAAGGAGAGAATGATTTATACAAATAGATTAAGACTTGTTTAACAACTTCTTAAACCTAGATATTAACCCTTTTGAATTGTTTGGTGAACTACTAGCAACAGGGAAGTTGAAAGAAAATAGGCATAAGAAATTCGCCTTGAGTTGTAAATCAAACCAGAGAAGCGGATGGATTATATAAGCAAGAAAAAGGGGTTATTAGATACTAGGTTTAACATCTACTACTCGTGATTTTCCGATCAGCAACATGAGGTGAAGCGAAGTTACAACTTTGTCATACCTTGGCTATGAAGTAGCACAAGATTTTTGCTAAGTTTAATAGTCGCTATGTGTGTAAGAGACCGCTTTTCAATAAATTCGTGAGGGTAAGGCATATTCTAGGGATGATTTGCTTTCGATTAATATATTTGATTTTACTCGCTGTGTGTTTTGTCCTTAGATTGGTTTTGATGGGTTCTATGTTTAAGGATATCTAAAGTACCAAGTGAAAATGCTAGGTAAGCTGTTAGTATATACTACACTGAATTTGAGAACAAGTTTGGTTACAAACATATACGCACAAGAACCATCTCCACTACAAGAATTTTTATTAATGCTGAAATTGTGGTAAATAATGCCCGATTAGAAATATATATAGAAGGTGATGAAAATTGCGAATGTGGTTGTAACTCAGATTTTAAGGAACGAATCAAAAAACTTTTGAAAAAACAACATTATTAAATAACTTTCATATCAAAAATATAGTAGATTTTAAAGTTATATAATAATATTTTCGATTGTGTGTTTATATGGTAGTTGCAAATATTATTAGAATGACTAACAGTAGCATTGGAATTTCAATTGAACAATTTCTTAAAACAACAGGAGCAAAGAAAAGAAAATACTTAATAGAAACAATTTAATAGACATATCAAATTTCTTCGATATTGTTTTTGGTAGACATTATTCAATCATAGCAGCTAACGTATATAACAGCGATAAAAGAAGTTTCTCGAAAAGGATTTACAGAATTAGCGCTTATAACCAAACTTCCTAAAGATACAATAAATATAGAAAAAATAGGTTTTCGGCTACTGTAAATTATACTGAAAGGTTTATGTAAACTAAAAAAATCAAAATTTTATTGAAGTTTTATATTTACATTAATGGTAATTAAGTTGGATGGAGCGACTGAGATGTTGTTAATCTGAATATAATTTAGTGAGTGGAATAGGGAAAGGTGATTAAAAATGGACTGAAAAAATAAGTTAAGAAGATTCAAAATAAGCGTAATCTAGCCCATTCTAATTAGAAATAGTTATTGTGAGTAACTTAATAATATGTTATGATATAATAGTTTTTAGAAATGCATTATATAGCATGAAGGGAGACATATTGTTGTGAGTGCTTACAATGACTTTATCCAATCAGTTAAAGATAACATTCATAAAATACATGAAAATAATAAAACTAGAAGGGAAGTAGAAAGTCAATTAGCGATATATGGTATTAATAAAGGGGAACTTCAAAGATACTTTAATGATATTGACACACTTGATGAAATAGATATAAGGGTAATAGCACTAATAGGTGAACAAATATTTTTAAAATTTGGTATTGAGAGTCTTGACCTTAAAAAAACATTTAATAAAAATGAATTGAACGATATTAGAGTTTTTTATAACACAAAGCAAAATGATTATATAGATTATCCAATTGTGATACATGATGTAACAATGATTGGTCAAAGTAGTTATGTTTTTCCAATTGATTATAAATTCATAGCAAGACTGTATAATAGTAATAAACTGAATTATAATTTTGAAGTTCAAAGGCAACCAAAATTTGTAAAAAGGAAAGAAAGAGTTATCAAAGCCCCTTTTATCAATCAAAATAGTGTCAAAGAAATTACTAAGCACTTATTAAACGGTACGTTAGTTCCTACAAATATTGTGTATAATGCCAGTCTAGGTAGTTCTAATGAGAGTGAAGAATTAATCTATAATAGCAAAGAAAGAACTCTAACAATAACAGACGGAACACGTTTGGATATATTAGATGGTATGCACAGAACGATTTCTTGTTTAAGAGCTTACTCAGTGAATAAAGATTTGGATTTTAATTTTATTGGACTTCTTTTTAATTTCACAACGAAACAGGCTCAGAACTATCAGAGCCAATTAGCAAAAGCTAACCCTATTCCTAAGAGCAGAATACAGGAACTTGAAGCAAGTAGATACGCTGACTTTGTAGTTCAACAATTGCGCATAGATAGCGAATTGAAGGATAGAATAACGTCTAGAGACAGACTAGGAAAAGGCACCAATGAACTAGTGAGCTACGCTGTAATATCCAATGCAATTGACAGTACTTTTGAAATGAAAAATAAACTCGAAGCACTTGGAATTTATAATTATTTATCAGAGTACTTTACTTACTTATTTGGCTACTTCCAAGAAGATTTAGAACAACTAGACAATGGTAACTTAATGTTTTATAACAAGATGTTCGTAGGACACATAAAATTAGCAAAGCGAATGAAAGAACACAACATACCTTTAAGCAACCTCAATCATATTTTGAGTGGTATAGACTTCAATAGGGAAAATAAGATTTTTAAAGACTATGGAATAGTTGTAAACGGTAAGGTGGCTAATAAAATTGAAAAATCCATAATAAAACTATTTGATGATATTGAGCTAAAGGGGAAATAGATAATGACAATTCAAAACAATGTTTTAAAATTTGATAAATTATATAACGGTGAAGAAAAAAAGGCATTTATTAATCAATATGAATCAGTTGATAGTCAGTTAACAATTTATTGGCAATTTCTAAAAGTAGCACCTTTTGAATTTCAAGCAAATAAAGATATGTCAGAAATGACAGGGGCAGAAATAAAAGAAATGTTATTAAGCGCTGAGTGTTCAACAATAACAAGTGCTATCAATCATATTAATACTTATAAACGATATATTGATTATATGACAACTACAAGCCCATTCTATGAGTTTGAAAGCTATTCAGAGCTTGCAAGTGAGGTAGTAGCAAAGGAGAAAAACAAGCGCTACAGCAAAGAGGAATTAATGTTCATGTTAGATGAATTAAATAACTACACTGACCAAGCATTGTTACTAGCTTTATTTGAGGGAATCAAAGGTAAATCATTTAGTGAGTTATTAACATTAAAAAAAGAAAATCTTCATGTGATAGAGGAAAAAGGCTCAGAAGACTACTATGTTGCAGACGTATATGACGAAGGAACTAAAGAATTTAGACGAGTAAGAATAAGCGAAGATCTTTATAAATTACTTATTTTGGCAGATAAACAAACAGCATATAGAACAAACAATCAAGATGAAATCATAGAGACCCCTTTTAATGAATATGAATATATTTTTAAGAAAGCAAAAAAAGGAAGACAGGGCGGTAATGTATTAGACAGACATTTTATCACTAGAAAGTTTGTATTCTTTAAAGAGTTCTTTGGTAATGTCTATTTAACTGCTGAAGACATTGTTCAAAGTGGTATGATGTATATGGCATATACTTTGTTCAAACAAAGTGGAAAGCTAGGAAAAACAGAGCTTTTAACTATTGGAGAGCATTACGATACTATTATGGCAACATCAAATGGGAAAGACTATTATAGAAATATTACTGACTTAAAAAGAAAAATATTTAATGAGCAGTTAGGGAAACTATATAGTGAGCTAGAGGGTGTTGAATATTCTGATTGATACATTCTTTTTAGTGGCATTGTGCTTCCACAGTGTCACTAAAACATTGATATTAAATTATCACTACACCTTAAACGACGATCGGTTGTTAATTTTAACATATTTGGTTGTCGGTTGTTAAATGTTTATATAAGTAATATAATAATATTTAAGGATCGACAAGCGTATATGTGATAAAATGACTACTACTAGTATAGCTTTTTGACACAGAAGCCCTTGTTTATGTTCTATCAAGATGTTATAATTGACTATGTTGTCAAAAGTAACTAATAGGGCAAGCGTTTCTAGTAATAGTTACATATACCTTCAAAAGAGAAAATAAAACATATCGTTGGGGGAAAAACTAAACAATGGCACATCCTATTAGTATTCGATTAATGATGAAAACACATGCAAGTAAGAAATTTGACGAGTTGATGGAGCAATTTGAATATGCTCAAATGCTTATTTTATTAACTACAGAGGAAAAATTCCATAGTTATCCAATTGAAAATAGAGAACAAGACAATGGCGAGTTCTATGTTGACTTGATTTTTGGAGACATGAAAGCTTTTAAAGAAGAAAAAGAAGTATTTGAAAATTTACAAAGTGTTCATTTTGAAAGTGATAATGGCGAACTTTTTGAGTTTAAGTCTCTTGAGTCATTGAGTGTTATTGAAGTAGTGGAACTGTCTGACATTGACACTATCTTATACAATCCAAAAACACTTGAAGCGTTGCTCGATTTAGCTTGCCAAAAAAAGTAGCAAAATGACTAATCAACCTTTATAGTAAGTCGATCATTTTATGATTTATGAAAGTGGTTAGTGTTTTTAACACTAATTGTGTATCACAGAAAAATTCTATTATTGCCGATACAATCATTTTGTATACAAAGGGTACTAGAATAGTACTTAAGAATCATTTGAAGATTAAGAGCTTTAAATCAGTTATTTTTGAGTTGTTTGCCATTATGATAAACAAAATAGCGATAAACATTTAGACCATCTAAAATTCATTCTAAGTGGTATGTTTTCGTACTATGCTTATGTACATTGGTTGCAAGTTGAAATTAAACAGCACCTCAAACTGAAGTGAATAAAATATCTTAAAGTAACCCTTATGTAATACCGAACTCATTTCATTTTAAGACGGGGCTTTTTAAAAGTTGGAGTGGAAGTACACCTACATAAGTTGAGGGTGTTGAAATCAAACACACCAATGTAACATCGATAAAGTTTTTCAGACGTTATTCATATCAATTTCATATTGGCCAAAACATAGTACAAGGTATTGTAACAGAAGTGTGTTTATCTTATTTTCTAAAAATACCTTGCACTAACAGAAATGTTGTGTGAGGTATTTTTTTGTTTTCACAAAAATCGGTTTAAACTACTCAGAAGTGCTGACTACATTTCTGATAAAATAGCAATTTTACTTGCGAAGGATAGGACAACAAACAAAAAACAACGTAATAAAAAGAAACTAGAAACTGCTATTATCAACAACTTATCTGTAAGCTACACAGTTGAAGTTAAAGGTAATGGCAAAAAAATTGCTTTAAATAGAACATACATTCGGTTTTGTGTGTATTAGTAATGATTAGATTCTTAGAGTATCCGTTTCAGATCGGAAATATTAGTTTCTATCAATTCATATGACCTATATGCAACACAACACAAACAGTGAGCTAAAAGTCATAAGCTATATAGGTGTTACTAGGGATAGACTTGGGAACGGACTACCACGTCTATGCCTAGAACCCTTATATAAGAAAGAAATGAAAGGTAATGGATAAGATGATGTTTTTATATGAAAGTCTTCATAGCTATCAGAAAGACTTGATAGATGAAGAAATTGAAGAATATATTAAAAAAATGATAATAACTAATCGTGGTTTTAACTATACTGAGAGTCAATTTCAATTTTTAATAAATGAAATAGTGATATATGGAAAACGAGTCAACAGCTTTTTAGGAGAAGCAATCAATTGCTTTAATTTAAAACAACTAGTGGTCAAGTCAAGGGCAATAAAGATAGCCTATGAACTAGAGCAGAGCAATCTAAGAAGTAAAACAAAAAGAGGTCTAGAAAATAAAGGAGAAGAGATTGTCAATCAACTTCAGGAAAGTCGCGATATAAGTAATGATATAATATCTTATAAATGTTTATTTAACGATTTTTATAGGAATACTGAAAAAATTTCAGATCCACACATGAAAGATGATACAGTGTAAGCGTTTTATGGAGAGCTTTGATAGGTATAGCTATAGATGTTCTGTTGGCTTATTCAATGCCAACAGAAGATGATGTATATAAATGGTAGGCTTACGGTGCTATGTGAATCCTAGTTAAAAATATTTAGAAAATCAGAAGTCCTATTAAGCGTAAATCCACTATGACTAGTTGGGAATTAGACAAATAGAAAAGATTGGTTTAAATAAACTATTAAAAATTTCTTGATTTTTCGTTGTATAAAAAATATAATGACATGTAATGTTTTTGGTTTAATTTTTAAAAATAATATAATTACATTATGATGGAATAAGAAGAATGCTTGATAAGTAAAAAGATGAAGTATGCATGCATAGCAGGAGCAGGGTTTTGACAATGAACCTTGTTGGTTTACGAGTGAGCCTGATACAACATAAATATTAGGTGACCAAGTGAATCAGAGTGGGTTGCGGAAGATTGAATACAGTCCTGTAGCTAACAAGTGTAAGGAAAATGAGCTACAGAGAGGTGGTTCATATAATTGTGAATGTAACGGTGGCGGTAGCTCAATAAAAGTGGTACAAGCTTTGTTCCTTTTCTTGAATGATTATACATATAGCTCTCATAACGCTATGACTAGCTCAACTGATTACAAGTCATACAATACAACCAATAATAGCTTTAAAACTAACGCAAGTTATTAGAAGGGTGGTAGCTAAGTATTACGAGCGTAGAAAGATATTCTTATACAAGCATTCCGACTTCTTTATTGATCTTCCTGAATTTGAGTATGGTATATATAGAGCTTTAACTTTGCCAAAGGAGCGGATTGAGGAAATCAAATACGCTTCTGAGAAGCTATAGGTTAAGGTTAAGGAGTATGTTCCAACACTAAATCAAGATGAAATAGTAAAGCAGGTTATCCTAGTATGCTAGTTCCCTTCCTTAAATTAGATTATTTGAGCTTTGATACAGTGTTAAGTCGCTTGACTTCATTGATACTAATAATGATCAAAGAAAATTGAATTAAACAACGTTACACCACTCTTAAAATTGGAATCATTCTTTATGAATAATGAAATTGTAAAAAATGAAAATGCAGAAGATGAAAGTCTAACAAAACAAAAGCTAGTTTCAATTATCAGTCAAGACGTTTGGGGATACGCCCCAAGTTGACTTTATTAGAAAGATGATTTCAATTATAGGTGTATTGAGTTCTTTTTTGGTGAATTGACTATCGAAGTGGGTGGAGGTGCTTATGAACCTAGTGATTATAAGATGGATATTATTACCATACCTGCTTATCCTTATAAGTTCTTGATATATACGAGAATGAAAAGGGTAAAAAGTAGGGATTGAACTATTAAAACATGTGGCACATTTGCTGTCCTATGGAAATTACATAAGTAGGGAGCGAACACCTGAGGAAGCAGAAATTGTTTCTAGTTTGTAACACCAACATACAACGCACTAATTCCCATTCAACTTAGATAATAGCTCATACGTTAAAAAGCCTATTCTTAGTAGCTGTGGCTCAAGTGTTGAGGTTATTAGAGAGCATGGAACAGTGAATATGATTCTTACAGCATGGGTATTATTAACATTCTTTTGAGCATTTGGTCTTTGGACTCCTGCTCAACACTACTTTGGTAAACGGACTTTAGGTTATCGAGCTCGTTTAGGACGAACGTAACTTTATCAGAAATTTGTGGTGGCTACTCAAATGAATCAATGCAGATGATAACTTGTGTAATCACTAGAATGGAAGAGATTAAAATTAAAACAGTAATCAAGTCGTTGCAGAAGTAAAAGGTGGTAGTTTCACTAAAAAGGAGATTCATTAAAGGTGGGCTTTCCTACCCTTTTAATTAATAGATGATTAGGGGCTATTC
The DNA here is from genome assembly GCF_044746345.1 of Lysinibacillus sp. NPDC086135. Taxonomy (NCBI): domain Bacteria; kingdom Bacillati; phylum Bacillota; class Bacilli; order Caryophanales; family Bacillaceae; genus Lysinibacillus; species Lysinibacillus sp. NPDC086135. Next base: position 113,431 of record NZ_JBIVCA010000004.1, read on the forward strand.
AACATGACAATAATTACACTACAACACACACAAGATACATATGAGTCTTTACAATTATTCCCATCCATAGAAGAAATGAATAAAGCCGTAATGGCGCATAAACACTTAAATAAGGAGCAATTAACTAAATCAACATATGCTGTCCTAGACTTCATTTCACAGTGGTCTTGCAAGTATGTAGGGGTGAGCTACCTTTGTCAGAAAAGAATCGCGGAGAGCCTAGAAATAAGCTATAAAACGGTTCAAAGATCTATTTCTAAATTAGTAGAATTGAACGTTGTGAAGAAGTTTAAAACAAAACGAGCTACAGGTGACAAGCGACAAAGCAGTAATATCATTGTAATTCAACCAGCTAAAGAAAATGTCCAACCCAAATGTCCACCCGAAGATACTCTTATCAATACTCAAAATATTAATAAAACAAATGATACAGAAAAAGAGGGTCTTTCTTTAAAAGAAGCTGATAAGGAATCTTTAATTAAAAAAGGATTAGTAAAGAAATTACCTGAAACATTACAACGAGTATTAGCCCCTTTCTTTGACGCAGATGAAATTTATAAATTAGCAGGAACTATTTATAAAGCTAAATCTAAAGTTGATAAAGCTATTCAAATTGAAGATTACTCAAATGAATACTACCAATGTATTCTAAGTGTTATAAATTCCTATAAACGAGGTAAAGCCGATTCATTATATGGTCTGTTGTTCCATGCTATTAAGGCTACAACAAAGACTATATGGCTTAAACAACGTGCAACAGGTGGTATTTGGTCTTCATTTTTAAGTTGATTTAAAAGTAATATAATTATATGATTTGTTTGTAGGTATAGCGTTGGGTTACTCAGAAAGTGAGGTATAACTTCTTTTATGCTCACCCAAAAGTGTCACTAATAATGATAGAGTGGGTTCTGTATTTATAATGATTGTTGTTCTAACTATAAAAAGAGATATGTTTATAGTATTGTCTCCTAAAACGAGTAGACAATTTATTTGAACTTGAATAATCTAGAATTTTAAAATTTTAGACATTTCATTGGGTAAAACCATAAAATAGTATATAATAACAAATGTATTTTTCTTATCTATGATATGAACTATAAGGTTCACTTGAGAAGTAGTAAAGAACTATTGGAGTTTCAAAACGCAACTATCAAGCAGTGTTTCACAGTGTCAAAATTACTTGATAAGCATATTGAAACTGTCTGAACACACCTTGAGTCATATGAAATCATGTATGACAAAGTAATTAGCATAAGAGAGGTTAGCTCAAAAGTTATGAAGTCAGAGGAACTTGTAACAATCGAAAGGGAAATGAAGATCTTAAATGACACATTTTGGAATTGATTGGAGAAAAGGAATTTGACTAAAGAAAGTATCAGGTTCGTGGGCATTGACCCATCAACTAAAACAGGTTTTGTTATTCTTGATTCTAATGGTGAGGTAGTTGTAGAAGAAGAAATTCGAGCTACAGCTACAAAAGACCCTGCTAGAATGATTGGAATAGCAAAACAAATTAAATCGTACTTGCAACCAAATGACAAAGTTGTTATTGAAGGTTTTGCTTACGGTGCTAAGGGTAAAGCAGTAGACTTCCAATATGGACTAGGTTGGTTAATTAGAGCTATGCTTTTCACTGAAAAGTTCGGTTATACTGACGCTACGCCAAGTCAGGTGAAAAAGTTTGCAAGCAACATAGGGAACGCAAAGAAGGAAGATTTAGTGCTACCACTGTATAAGAAGTGGGGTTATGAACACCACTCAGATAACGTGCGTGACGCATACATTATGGCTCGTATGGCGTACAACATGTATAATCACGCTGGATTACAGAAATACGAGCAAGAGGTACTGAGCAAAATGATAAAGCCAAAATAATAATAAATTGATAAACATAATAATTTATCAAAGGGTTATTAAAATCACTTTATAAAAATAACATAATGATATAATGCTGAAGTATCTAATGGTAGCTAGTTTGTATTTTACTAAAAGCATAATAAAATTTAAAAGTTAGGGGATTGTGAAATGGCAGAACAATTATTACGAGAAGCATTAAACAAAATTGAGATAGTTGGTTACGCTCAAGAATCAACACTCGAAAAGAAAGAGTTCAAAGACAATATAGGTAAGCCTTACACATGTATAAGCGGTGACATTACTGTTAAAATCAGTGAGGAAGAAACTCAAGTTGTGTCTTACTTCGCAAAAGAGCTTACACAAAAAGGCGAAGTAAACAAAAACTACAAAGCCTTAACTACTATCATGAATGAACTAGTTACTGTTGCTGACATTGCTCAAGGAGTATCAGAAGGTGAGCCTTCACGTATTGAATGTCAAGGTAAATTAACTCTAAATGAGTACAAAGGCAATGATGGAGAAGTTAAATCATTCCCTAAAATTAGTGGTCGATATTCACCTACTCGCTACAAAGGCGAAGCAAAAGATTTCAATCCAAAAGCTAAGTTTGATATTGAGGGAATCGTGAAATCACTTAAAGCCGAAACAGATAAAGACGAAAATGAAACAGGTCGATTAAAAATTCAGCTTTACGTTCCTTTGTATGGTGGTAAAATAATTCCATTAACATTTGTAACAGGTGAAACATTGCCACAAGGCGGTAAAGACTACTTAACTGACAACTTCCAAGCTCGTGCTTCTGTGCGTATTTACGGTGATTTAGTTAACAAGTCTAAAAAAATCGAACGTGTAATTGAATCAGGTTTTGGGGAAAACAAAACTGACGTAACTTATGAGCGTACTCGTGAGTTTATCGCAACAGGCGGTACATTATACGAAGAAGGTGTTCACAAAGAAGTATTCGACATTTCACTTCTTAAAGAAGCATTAGCTAATCGTGAGCGTCATTTATCAGCAGTAAAAGAGAAAGAAAAAACTGATGATAAGCCAAAACCAACAGCAGGTTTCGGTAATGGTTCTCAACCAACAAATGCTAAAAAAAATGAAAAACAAGATGATGGTTTAGATGATTTATTTGGTGAAGATTAATTCTTTTAAGTGATGTAATAATATCTTAGATTTAGGTAATTAAAAGAAGGTTGACAATCGCCACTTTCTTTTCTGAATAGGCGGTTTTTAACCTTCTTCTATTGAATAAATTTTAACAGAAAATGGAGAGTTGAACAATGACAATCGATTTACTAGCTATTCAACCGCATCAAATTTCTCGTGACCTTCGTGAAAAAATAGTAGTAATCTACGGTGAGCCAAAGGTTGGTAAAACAACTATAGCTTCACAATTTCCCAAAGCTTTATTACTAGCGTTTGAAAAAGGCTATAACGCTCTTGCGGGTGTTATGGCACAAAACGTTACTAAGTGGGCTGACTTCAAGAAGGTATTACGACAACTTGAAAACGCTCAAGTTAAAGAAAAATTTGAAACTATTATTGTAGATACAGCAGACTTATCTTATGCTTCATGCGAGAAGTTCATTCTTCAACGTGAAGGCGTAGATAAAATTGGTGATATTCCTTACGGTGGTGGCTATAAATTAGTTCGTGACGAGTTCGATACAGTGTTACGCTCTATCCCAATGATGGGTTATGGTCTTGTAATGATTTCACATGCTCAAGTACAAACGATTACAGCAGAAGATGGCGCAGAGTATTCAAAAACAGTACCGACATTAACAAAACAACCTCGTGGTATCGTGCTGTCAATGGCTGACATTATCGGTTACGCTAAGTCAATCGATCGTGAAGGTGAATCTAAAACAGCATTATTCTTACGTGGTACACAACATTTTGAAGCGGGTTCACGTTTCAAACATACACCACCTGTTATCAAATTTGAATATGAAGCCCTAGTGAAAGCAATCGCTGACGCTATTGAAAAAGAAGAAGTTGAAAAAGGTCAAAAAACAGTAGTTGAAAAAGGTGTTAACTTATACGAGGAAGAACAACTATCGTTTGAAGATTTAAAAGCTGAAATCAAAGACCTTACAGCTAAATTAGTTGAAAAACAAGGCGCTAACGTTGCGAAGAAAACAATGAACAATCTTGTGGAACTACACTTAGGAAAAGGTCGCACTCTTAAAGATGTGACAGAATCGCAAGTAGAACAACTTTCTTTAGTTGCTTACGATTTAAAACAAACGTTATAAAAATAGCGTAATGGTATGTAGGTAGGGAGTGTTGGAGATAGCACTCTCTATTGTCACTTGAAAAGGGTGGTAAGTTATGGCAAGCGCATTACCAAAGTGCAAAATTTGCAAAGAAGAAATCAACAAGAATGATGTATCTAGTTTTATCAAAAAGAGTAGTGGTTATTTCCATGTTGCCTGTGAATCAGAAAAGGGACATAAGGAAAAGAAGACATGTAATTTCTGTAATAGAGAGTTTGAAAGCGAAAAGGATATTGTGAAGCGTGGTAGCTTAACAGTTCATCAAAGTTGCTTAGAGCAATATCACCAATCTAGTGAGAAGTTTAAAGTGAAGGTTAGGGTGAGAACCTGTCCTAAGTGTAAAGAGAAGGTCAATCCCCTTGACGTAGACGCTCTTGATATTGGCACAGCAACTTATCACAAAGCTTGCTATGAGAGCATACAAAGACAAAAGAAAAACCGAGAGGAACTACTTGATTATATTGCATTGAAATACAATGTTGAGTTTCCCACAGGCTTTATGTTAAAGCAAATAACTGATTATCACAATAAACGAGGTTACTCATACAAAGCAATGCTAGTGACATTAAAGTATATGTTTGATGTTGAAAAAGTTCCTACTAAAGAGGGTGTAGGATTAGGTCTTATACCTTTCTATTTCGAGAAAGCCAAGAGCTATCACCAAAAACTAAGACAAGCAGGAAACTCAGCCAACAACGTCACAATAAATAACAAGACAGTAAAAATCAAAGCTGTTGCCCCTGTTAAGGCAAATAGAGTAAGTCGCTATGATTTAAGCAGTATGTAAGGAGAATGGGAAATGAGTAATAAAACACTCTTAGCTCTACAAGATAAATTTGCTTATATTCCAATATTCGCTAGACTTCTGAATGAACCGGATGAAGTGTTGAGTTTATCTAGTGGATATAAGCTAACACCGAATGATTTCCCTGAGAGATTTCATAAGATTTTATTCACAACAATAAATGAGCTTTATCGTGAAGGTGTCTCAAAGATTGGTAAGTTTGAGATTAACTCCTATTTACTAAAAGGATTTACTAACCAACACCGAATATATAAGGACAATGGCGGTGACGAATATGTTGACAGAGTGATGGAACTAAATGAGCCTGATAACTTCGATTATCACTATAACAGAGTTAAAAAGTTTTCATTGCTTAGACACTATACTGAGGTTGGTATTGATATTTCAGACATTTATGATGTTGATGTTTTTGAGCTTAAAGATGAAGAAGAACAGTCAGAACGCTTCAATAAATTGACTGTAGTTGACATAGTGAAACACATAGACAGCAAAATCATTGATATTAAGTCTGAATTTATGATTGAAAAAGAAGGTATCGGCAGTCACTTATCCGAGAATATTCGAGATATTTTCTTCAAGAAAACACTAGCTCTAAGCTATGGCGCTAACTTAACAAGTGGCTACCTTAACACAGCTTCTCGTGGCGCACGATTGCGAAAGCTTTACTGTATTTCAGGTAACTCAGGTTCGGGTAAAACTCGTTCGCTATTAGCCCACATCTTAAATATGTGTGTAACTGATATTTATACTGATGGTAAGTGGGTTAAAACCAACAACAAAGGGCGTGGACTATTTATCTCAACTGAGTTAGAGGAAGAAGAAATTAAGATTCCTGCGGTATGTTTCATTGCTGATGTTGAAGAAGATAAGGTTCATAACAATGACCTAACGGACGAAGAAATTAAGCGTTTAAAACACGCTTTCAAAGTTTTAGAACAAACACCTGTATGGTTCGAAGAATTATTTGACTTTGATGATGATGATATTGAACATGAAATCGAGAAACATGTAAACAAAAATGGTGTACAATATATTGGTTTTGACTATATGCATTCAACATTAAAGATGTTTGATAGCCTAGCAAAACAAGGTGCACGTAACCTTCAAGAGCACCAAGTATTGCGTATCATGTCAATACGATTAAAGAACATCTGTAATCGCTACAATGTTTGGATTGGTACATCTACTCAGCTTAATGACACATGGAAACAAGGTGCATTAGATCAATCGGCATTAGAAGGCTCTAAATCTATAGTCAACAAACTTGACTTAGGGGCAATTCAAATCCCTCTTACAACTCAAGATGAGGCGTTGTTTGATGAAATTAAAAAGACTGCTAACTTAGGTTTCCATTTGCAACCTACTCACACAATCAACATCTATAAGAATCGTGGTAACAAGTGGAAGTTAATTCGCATTTGGGTACATTTTAATTTAGGCACTCTACGAATGACTGACTTATTTGTAACTAACTATAAAGGTGAGGTTATCTCTGATATTACACCAACTTTGGTTGAACAGTTCCTAGAAGATGATGAAAATAAAGAAACAAGTGTTTTTAACATCTATGCAGAAGATGAAAAAGATATCATAGCTATCATAAAAGAAACTAATAGCTATTAAGATGAAGGTGGCATTGGAGATTTATTTGGGGACTAGGTGATTGAAATGTATGACAAAGATATGTTAAAAAGTGAACTAACAATTGAAGAAATTAAGACAATTCTGACAGAGTTAGGGGTTCAACACATTGAATCACACCTAGAAAAAGGTCACATTATAACTAACACCATTTGTCATAACATTTCAGATGGAAAGATGAAGTTATACTACTACATTAATGATATGATTTTTCGTTGTTATACAGATTGCGGTAGTAACTTTGATGTATTTGACCTAGTAATTAAAAACTATGCTTTAAAAGGCGTGGAAATTAATCTGACAGGTGCTATTAATTGGATTTTAAGAATTCTAGGAAAGACAAATGAGTACATAACTAGACCTGAGGGTTTTGGTCATTCTTATGTTAGTAGACGAGAAGAATTAGATTGGCTTGATAGTTTAATGGTTAAAAAGCCTGTCAATATTGAAATGAAAGTACATAGCGAATATACTTTGAAATTGTTTTCTAGTAAACCCCACCCAGTGTTCTTATCTGACAATATCAGTGAGGAAACAATGAAAAAATATGAGATTATGTACTATGAGAAATCAAATAGAATTGTTATTCCTCACAGAAGCCATGACACAGGTAAGTTGATTGGACTTAAATCTAGGTCATTAAACTTCGAGGACATTGATAATGGATATAAATACATTCCACTAAAGATACAGAATGTACAGTATTCTTATCCAACTTTCCAAAATCTCTATGGATTGTATCAAAACAAAAACTTCATTAAAAAGATTCGAAAAGTAGTTATTTTTGAATCTGAGAAGTCAGTAATGCAATTTGAAACCTACTTTCCTAATCAGAACTTTAGTGTAGCTCTATGTGGTAGTAATATTAGTAAACAACAGGTGGAAATGTTAATTAACTTAGGCGTACAGGAAGTTATTATTGCGCTAGATAAAGAGTTCACTGTTCTCAACACAAAAGAGGCTAACATATATGAAGAAAAACTAGAGCGACTTTGTTCAATGTTTAGTAGCTACACAAAGGTAAGTATGATATGGGACAGGTGGAAACTGCTAGATTTAAAGGACTCACCTTCTGATAAAGGTAAAGAGGTTTTTGTTGAGTTATTCAAAATGAGAACAACTATTAACACAAAGGAATAATAACACAATGGAAAGAGCAATTAAGATATTTGAAAAATCAGTAGAAAATGCAATGCAGATTGCTTACGCAGATAAAGAAACAAAAATTAGATTTGGCTGCTTAACATTCTGAAAAAGAAAAAAAGTAAAGGAAAATATCAAAGATATTGAAGGTGGAATCTTAGTTCTAGGTGCAAAAGTAAAGAGATTCCAAATTTCGAAAAAAAGAAGCAGCAAAGATTATTTAAAAGTAATATAATTGTATAATTGGAGAGTGAATTTGTTGTATCGGTTAATTAGCACATCCAATATTGTCACGGATGATTTTCTAGAAGTTATTCTAGGGAATCGTGGCATTTCAGACAAAGAGAGGTTATTAGAACCTAAAGCAAGTGATGAAATTCACTACTCAAACTTACAAAACATGAAGGAAGCTGTAGCGCTGTTCAAAGAGATTGAGAACAGAGGGCGAGTAGAAGGGGGAAAGATAAGAGTTGTACTAATCATTGATAGTGATATTGATGGAAACACAAGTTCAGCTATTCTTGCTTCATATATCGAGAATCTATTCCCTCATATTGAACTTATCTTCTTATTCCATGAAGGTAAACAACATGGTATCACAGAGGACAAAGTGAGAGAGGTTATAGAGCTACATAAGGAAATAGCTATTGACTTATTAATCGTAGCTGACGCAGGGACAAGTGATTACAAACAACAGTATCTCATTTGTGAAAAACATGAAATACCTATCTTAATCCTTGACCACCACGAAGCTGAGAATGGTGAATCAGAGTTTGCTCTAGTAGTTAACAACCAACTATCAGATAACTATCCTAACAAGGCTCTATCAGGCGTAGGAATCGTATACAAGTTTTTACAGGCACTTGATGATGAATATGGCTACATGGAAGCAGAACAGTATTTAGACCTTGTTGCGCTTGGCAATATCGCTGACAGCATGGACTTAACAAGTCCTGAGACACGTTACTTAGTGTATGAAGGATTAAAGGATATACGAAACGAGTTCTTAAAGGAAATCATCTTAAAACAGATTGGTGACTTTAAGCGTGTATATCCTCACACATTGGCTTTCGGTGTTATCCCTAAGATGAACGGTATTATCCGAGTAGGGAAACCCGAGGAAAAGGTTGACTTATTCAATGCTTTTAGAGGTATTGAGCAAGCTACAGTGAATCCTCGCTCTAAAAAAAGTGAGACCCTACCACAAAAGGTAACTCGACAATGTGTCAACGCTTATAAGCGTCAAAAGACAATGCGTGAAAAATGGGTTGTCAAAATCAAGGAGCAGATTGTAGAAAAGAATCTTCACGAAAATGCGTTTCTATTGATTGAGCTAGAAGAATCATTTGACCGAGACTTAGGTGGCTATCTTGCTGGAGCGTTAGCAGGAGAGTATAGAAAGCCTGTCCTAATGTTAGTGTGGGATAGCGAGATAGAGCGCTTTTCAGGATCTCTACGTGGTTATGATGGCACTATGAAGAACACTAAGGACTTCCTAGAGGGGTTGAAATTGTTTGATTATCTAGGTGGACACCAAAATGCTTGTGGATTTAAGATTTCAAAAGATTCATTATTAAGTTTGAATGGTGCCATTAATAATGCTTTAGAGGAACAAAATCTAACAGGTGAGCAGAAGATTGATGTTGATTTCTATTTAGAAGATGGTCAATTAACTACTGAGCTAGTTGATAAAGTTTATGAGCATGAGTACCTTTGGGGCAAGGGAGTAAGCAAGCCATTGTTTGCAATTGATATTGAAGTAGATACAAACAGGATTAAAAAGTCTTCAAGCTCAAACATGATTGAGTGGTATCACAACAATATCAAGTTTCTACAATTCACAGGCGATAGACGCTTACTTGACCTGATGGAAGACGGTCATATCGTTAAACTAACAATTGTTGGAAGCTTGAGCGTGAACCATTTCTTGGGAAAAAGCACACCGCAGTTCCTAATTGAAGATATGGCAATAGGTGAAAAAGCAAAATTTACGCTATTTGAAGAAGTCAATGTAGATGATTTATTCAATTGGTAAAAATGATAAAATTGAATTATTTATTATTTTTACGATGTTCTTAAGAATTATAATAGCAAGTTTTATAAGTGAAATGAAAGATGATTTACATACATGGTAAGTAAAATTATACTAGATGGATGGTCAGAAGAATCACAGGAGAAAGCTAACTTGATTATAGGTAAATTTATCTGTGAGATTGAGGTCTATAAAGATATGAGTCTTTCGTGATGGGGTGTCAAGCTGATGTTCTAAAAGGCTTCATCGATTGTAAAGACCCAATCGTAGTGAGTGTGGAAAAATCTGATTTTTCACAAAAGATGGGATTACTACAGGATTCGCAATAAAAGATGTTGAAATAGAGTATCATTACATGAAGAATTTATAGGTTGTAAAATTAATCATAAAGATGAGTATTCAAATGAGATTTTGGAAGAATAAGAAGAAAGCTATACACGTAAAGAAGAATAAGAAAAGTGAAAAATGATTGGTTCTCAGATATTGTAAAACTTTTATCGTTGCCTTTCAAAAAACTGTTTAAAATCTTTAAATTGAGTAGGAAAACCTACTCTTTTTATTTACAAAAATAACAATATTATATACAATGTTAAATGTGTGGGGGTAAGAGAGCAACAAGAGCAAATACAACTTACAAAATGTATGGTCAAAAAAAGAAATTGAATTTATTACTAAAAAAATTTTCTGTGAGCAAGTAGGATATTTAGTCAAAAGAATCGTGATGCAATACATGTTAGAAATTGCTTTATTAATGAGTGAATTAGTGTTATGAAAGAGATGGAAACGACAAATAAAATACATAAAGATAAGAATAAGCTAATTCTTATTTTGATTAGATTAAAACCAATTATGGGATGCCGAATATTTACGTAGAAGTGTTGAAGCTATTAAATGTTCTGCAACTAAACTATTAGGAAGTCAAGATCCTAGGCTTGCTCAAGGATTAATGACAACCAAAGAGTTTGCCGAAATCATAGGAGCTGAGGTAAGCGTTATAAGATGTTGGATAAGGAACTATGGACTACCTGCAAAAAAATTTAAGAAACATGGAATTGCAACTGCATACAATGACTATAGTTTTGATGTTGAACAAGATAAGTTTTGGGATTGGCTCGAAAAATATAGGGGAAAAGTAAGTTTTAGACACTAATAAATTTTAGCAAATGAAATATTGCCTGAGCTTGATTGGTTGGAGGACATTGTAAATGGTGTTGTCTGTGGTCGGGGTGAACAGTCGAAAGATTCAGTAAATTATGTTTAAGACATGTATTACTTTAATCAAAAAACATCACTGAAATATCAAAAGCAGTTGGAATGATTTTCGTGATTGTGCGAAGAAAGCTTGAGCTTATATAAAACACAAGACAAAAGTAAGAATAGCAAAAGATTAACAAAAGTAGCGTAATGCTATAGCTATTTTTATTGATATTGATTGGAGAAGATGAAATGTGCAAAACTTGTGAACTACACAAAATAGACGTTTGTATATGTACATGTGAAGGTGAATGTACTTGTCGTATCGAGCTTCACGCACATACAGATGTTAGTAACATACGATTATTAGATAGTATCAACTCTGTTAAGGACCTTATTCAGACAGCGTGGGATATTGGTCTTAAAGGTTTGGCCATTACTGACCACGAAGCCCTATCAGCACATGTGAAAGCTATTCAGACGGTTCGTGAGCTAAAGAAAACGGGTAAGATAGGGAAAGACTTTAAATTGATTCTAGGCAACGAGATATACCTTGTTGACAGCTTAGAAGAAGTTAGAGATAACTACCAATCAGGTATAACTAAGTTCCCTCACTATCTACTCTTAGCTAAGAACAAAGAAGGTCATGAAGCTCTCCGTATTTTATCCTCAAAAGCATGGGAGAACTCATTTTACACTGGTACAATGGAGCGTGTACCAACAGTCAAAAAAGACCTAGAAGCGATTGTAAAACAGTTCCCTGATACACTGATTGCTACGACTGCTTGCTTGGGCTCTGAAAGCTCTATCTATATCCTAGAAGCTGATAAGGCACGTTTAGAAGGAGATGAACAAAAGAAACAATATAATATAAAAAGGTTAATATCGTTTATTGAGTGGAACATTGAGCTACATGGTAAAGATAACTTTTATCTTGAACTACAACCTAGTGCTGATTATGAGCAATTAACAGTAAACAAAGTACTTATCAAGTTAGCACAAAAATATGGTTTAAAACTAATTATCACCAATGACGCTCACTATCTAAGACCTGAGGACAGGCCAATTCATGAAGCATACCTAAACTCTAAGCAAGATGAACGTGAGACTGATTCATTTTATGCTCACACTTACTTGCACAAGGTTAGTGAGATTTATGCGAAAATGAGCTATTTAGACAAAGATGTTGTCAAAGAAGCTTTGAAAAATACAATGGCTATAGGAAAAATGATTTGCGACTATACAATTGAGGGTGACACTATCATTCCTGTTGCTAAGTTACCTGAGTTTGAGGTGACTCACCTATTTAAAGGTGGCTATAAGAAATATGGCTACATTGAGAAAATGGCACTCTCTGAAAATGAACAAGATAGATACTTGATTCATTTAATCGAGAAGGGCTTCAAAAAGAAAATTCCTTATCGTGGAATGTCAAAAGAAGCATTTCATAAAGTAATGGCTCGAATAAATATAGAGCTAGAAGAACTGTGGGAAATGTCAATAATCCTAAATCAATCAATGGCCAGTTATTATGTTACAGTTGCTAAAATCATTGAGATAATTTGGGGTGACGATTGCGGTGACGCTTCACGAGAAGAAGGTTCAATTGTGGGTGCAGGGCGAGGTTCTGCTGTAGCCTTTTTAATCAACTACTTAACTGACGTTACTCAAGTAAACCCATTGCTTTATGGTATTGAAGTTCCCCATTGGCGGCACTTACATAAGTCTAAACCTGATATTTCAGCGTTGGATATTGATATTGATGTATCCTCAACTAAAAAAGGCTTCCTCTTTGACCGAATGAGAGATTTCTTTGGTAAGAAACAAGTTATTCAAGTATGTACTTTCGGTACTGAGAAAGCAAAATCTGCGGTTCAAACAGCTTGTCGTGGTTTAGGTATTGATAGTGATGTAGGTTTATATATTGCTTCACTTATTCCTGTAGAACGTGGCGATATGTGGTCACTGAAAGATTGTCTATATGGTAATGAAGAAAAAGGTAGAAAACTTATCAAACAACTTATTGATGAAATCGACATGTATCCACGACTACGAGAAACAGCTTTAAAGGTTGAGGGATTAATCAACAAACGCTCAATCCATGCAGGTGGTGTACTAGTTCTAAATGAAGAATACACCAAGATGAACGCAATGATGAAAGCACCAAATGGAACACCTATCACACAGTTTAACTTAGATGATAGTCAGGCATGTGGAGCTATCAAGTTCGATGTTCTTACAATTGAGGGTAATGATAAGATTCAAGAGTGTATGGAACTCTTGTTAAAATATGGAGAAATTGAGTGGCAAGGAACACTTCGAAAAACATTCGAGAAATACTTCCATCCTGAAATTATTGATAAGACTAACCCTGAGTTATTTAAGATGATTGGTGAAGATAAGATAATTGACTTATTCCAGTTTTCAACTCAATTAGGTCAGGCTGTTATCAAGAAAGCTCAACCTAAAAACCTTATTGAGCTTGTATCATTGAATTCTATCATGCGACTTATGTCAGATGGCGAAGAACAACCAATTGATACATTCATACGATACAAGAATGATATTAATCTTTGGTATGAAGAAATGCACCAATATGGTTTAACTGATGAAGAAGTCGCTATTTTTGAGAAGTACCTAAAAGCCTTAAACGGTGTAGCTGATACACAAGAAGCAGTAATGCTTATGGCTATGGATGAAAACATAGCAGGATTCACTGTTAAAGAAGCTAACTACCTTCGTAAAAGTATTGCCAAGAAAAAGGCAGATGTACAGGAAGAAGTAAAACAAAAGCTATTCTTATGGGGAAGAGAACGTGGAACCCGTGATGAAGTAATCGAGTATCTATGGTTACAGATTTCCCGAATGTTAGGTTACGCTTTTTCGATTCCTCACACTCTAGCGTATACTCTGATAGCTATGGTTGAAGCGAATCTATCCTACTACTACAATCCTCTGTATTGGCAAACAGCGTGCCTAACAGTTAACTCAGGCTCTTTGGAGGTGGAAGAAGAGGCAAAACAGAAGTCAACCAACTATGGTAAAGTAGCAGAAGCCATAGGAAAGATGAAAGGTCGCGGTGTTAATGTATCACAACCATTAATCAATCGAGCTGAGTTCGGCTTTGTACCTGATATTGTAAACGAGCGTATTATCTTCTCGTTTAAAGGTATTGTAGGAATCGGTGATGAAATAGCTCACACAATCATTGCTAATCGTCCTTACGCTTCATTTGACGACTTTTACGAGCGTATGTATGTTGGAAAGCTGGTACAAAAGAAACACGTTACACAGCTCATTAAAGCAGGTGCATTTAATGAGTTTGGTCAACCAAGAGATATTATGAGAGATTTTTTATTAAAAGAAATCGGCATAAAAGAGAGCTTGAATATGCAAAACATGAAATCTATCATTGATTTAGGATTGTTAGATAATCCTGATTTGCATATCTATAAAGAGCTATTCAACTTTAAAGAATATATCTCAAAGAGTGTAGTTCGAGTGGAAGAAGTACCAAACAAATGCAGTAAAACAGGGTTTTCTAAAGATAAGATTCTAGGGCTAGATGAAAGTGCCAAGCAATTTTATGAGAAAACATTTGACGGTAGTTCTATCTGTGGATATAATTATGTTACTCTTGAGATTTCGGAGAAACAATTCACTAAAGAGTATAATGAAAAGATAAAGCCTTTCAAAGAGCTAATAACTACGAAAGAGTTTATCAAACTTTATAATGAAGCCATGTTTAAGAGAGAGTGGTACAAAACAGCTAAAGGCTCAGTATCTAAATGGGAAATGGATTCTATCTCATATTATGAGAATGATCATGAGTTAATGAATGTGAATATGGAGAAATACAACATTGTTAATTTCTTCGAACTTGATGAAAAACCTGTAGTAGTAGGATATTCGCAGTTCAATGATAAAACCATTCCTGAGCAGAAGGTCTTTACTATTGTTGGTACTGTACTTGACCGAAACAAAACAAGACATACAATTACTGTTTTAACACCTCATGGCGTTGTTAATGTGAAAACATATGCAGGAAATTTCGCTTACTATGATAAACAGATTTCACGCAAAAAAGGTGAGAAAAAAGAAGTGATTGAGAAGTCGTGGTTCATTCGCGGCAATCTAGTGTTGCTTAATGGTTTCCGCAGAGAAGAACAATTTGTATTGAAAACTTACAAAGTCAAAGGTGAAGAGGTTCAACATACTGTAAACTTAATACTAGGTGTTGAGAAAAACGGTGACTTAATTCTTCAAGATGAAAGAGCAAGAGCTTACTAGGCTCCTATTCTTACTAAAGGAAGGAAGGAAGTTATATTCTATAAATGAAATTCAGGACATATGTCTATGTTTCAAATGTGACAAAGTAAGATTTCGTAGAATTTAGCGACAAGTTTAATGAAAAACACTAAGGTATCAAAAGTAATGTTATCAACTCTAGTGACAGGAGGGTTAGTTTTTATTTCATTAGTTTCTTATGTAACATGCAATGAAATAGAAGCACCGAATATAACAAAAGGAGAAACACAAATTGAGCTACCTTCAAGTGCTTTAGTTCCAACGTTTAAATCACCTGAACAGTCAGCAAAAGAAATCAAAGCTGAGGGCGAAAAACTCCAATATGAACGAGAAGAAAGAGTGCGAATCGAGCATGAAAAAGCAAGATTAGCAGAAGAAGCTCGTTTATCAAAGATTGAAGCAGAACGCAAAGCCAAAGAAGAAGCAGAGCGTAAAGCACGTGAGGAAGCTGAATGCAAGCGTCAATCAATGCTACAGCAACAAAAAGAAATAGCGAGGCAAAAGCAATTAGAATACCAAAAACAACAAACAAATGCGCAACCCCAAAAACAAGCTCTAGCAACTAATGGTGTAGCGTTCAATGGTAGCTACTACACTCCATATTGTAACGGTTGCTCAGGTGTTACAGCAACAGGCTATGATGTTCGTAGTTCGATTTATGTTGATGGTATGCGAGTAATTGCTGTAGACCCTCTTGTTATTCCTTTGTACTCTATCGTAGAGGTTTCAACACCTTACGAGAAATTTAGAGCAATTGCTTTGGACACTGGTGGAGCAATCAAAGGTCACAAGGTTGATATTCTTGTAGCTGACAAACAAACAGCTTATAATTTAGGTAGACATACTGTTTACGTTAAAGTGATAAGAAACGGCAAATAGTTTCAAAAAAAATCATAAAAGTAATATAATAATAAAATTCGGATATTGAGTTATGGTTGAAATTTTCCTCTATACCCATTTTTGTTTAAGGAGAAACACTATGGTGAATAAAGAGCAACTTATTGAATAATTAATTGATGAACTGACTAGCGTGGATTAAAAGGGCTATCTATTGGGTGTAAATGGATTCACTTGTAAAATACGGTATTTCCGAAATTTACAAAACGCTGACGGTTAACCAGCTGTATCGTTCCTTCAATTTAAAGGGGTTCGTCATGATGAAACTAAGCTTAGCTACTACTGAACTTTAAAATATTTGGGAAAAACATTTACTTTAAAAAAGTAATATGATAATATGTATATATTATAGTGATTAATAAACTCATTTGTACAGATGAGAATTCTCGCTCAATTAATACATTAAAAGTAATATAATTATATAAGAGTAAAGTTATAATATGGTGGATGAAACAATTGAAGAAAAGAACGAACCGCAACAATGGCAATCACTTAATCCAATAAGTTTAATGCAAACTTTAGAGCAAAACTTTTTCTTAGCTAAAAAAATGGAAGAAGACTGAAATAATCGCTGATTAATTTAGTAGAAGCTCAAAACTTTATCAAAGAAAATTACAAATTTATGAATGAGTGTAATGAAGCCATTAAAAGAATGCAACGCACATCTCAGAAGGTTTCTAATCACAAGTACTTCTTACGCAATTGTGAAGCACTAGCAAAGGTCATTGATTTGGAAAATCACCCTGATATTATTCCTTTTACCCCACAAGAAGAAAAACAAAGTACAGAATTAATGTCACAAGTTGAAAAGTTCAGTCAAAGATGGGGTAAACAAAAGTGATAGACATTATTTTTGGGAGGAGGTGAAATCTATGAAACGTAATAGATTCAGAGTTTCACGTTTAATAAAATGGATGAAAAACAATATAATGACATGATATGAAGGTGATATATCTACCTCGATATGTTATGAATAAGCTACACAATGGAGAACAAGAGATTGTTATTTCAATGTGTAGGTAACTGCATGATAAATGCCTAGTTATGTTGGAGGTAAACTCATAGAAGAATACGAAGACATGTACGAAATTCATAAAGCACTAGGAAGGTCATTCAATGACGATGTAATAGAAGAAGAAGCGGACACATTAGCGAAGATTACTAAGGGTCAATTTGGTTAAGCACTTCCAAATGTAATGAGAGCTGTACTGTTTAATACAGGAAGAGCTTAAAATAAATTCGTAAAAGTGACATAATAATGCTATGTGAATAAAATTCGAGAAGTGCTGCAAACAATATGATTCTTATTAAATACTAGTGTGTTTCAGGTGAAGCACTTGCGCTTTATGTAGCAGGTTATTAATTGTTATTCATGGGAGCTGTTGACAAGAGTTATGTCGATAATTGAAATGCGCCAATCAGGTGCTACTAAAGCATTGGCAATATAAGCAGTTTGAGGCTTTGTTAAGATTTGTTGCAACTCTTATAGTATGGTCTATCTTAATAGCCATAAATATCAGTAATATTGGGAGAATACAAATAGGGTTGGTTAGGAGCATAAGAAATGACTAGAACAACAGCTAGACAAAAAGTGCTTGAAGCACTACAAAACACACCAAGCGGTTTAACAAACACTGAATTGATTAAAATATCACCTAGTTTTAGAGCAAGGTTATCAGAGCTTTATGAGGAAGGTCATATTATTGAAAAAACACCACTTCAAAATGGGGTTAATCTGTACCGATACAAAGGCTTTGAGAAAAAAGAGCTAAAAGATGCTTATAGTTCTTTGGTCCATGCTCTTTACAAAAATGGTCACAAAGATGTTGTGGAAAAGCTATCTACAATTTTAGGAGAAGCTAACGTAGTTCTTCACAGAAAAACACTGAAATAAGTTATTAAATCAATAAGAGCCACAGTTAAAGCCGTTGATATAGATAAGTAACTAATGGAGAGTAGAATCTCCTTAACATCGAGGAAGCAATTATATTTTCAAAGCATATATGGCATATCACTTCATATTAAAATATCGAAGTGAAAGATTAGTAAAGGTTAATCAAATTTATACAAAAGGTGCATAATGTTATGTTAACTTACGATCAAGAGCAAGTTATGATTAACTCAATCCTTGATAGAAGGAGCAAACACTTAGCACAACTAGAGCGTGATTCTGCTTCTCCCTCTCAAAAGAGAGTTTGGAAGAGGTTTTATGACAGGCTACTAGGTAAATACTCTGTTTCTTTCGAGGTGAAATATTATGGCTAAATTAACTGACGAAACATTGGATTGGTTAGGTGATATATTTGTTGAGAATGAGATTCTTGATAGGCATGGTGTTACTTTCGAGACGTTTGTAAATTGGTGGAAGATAGGTTTGCTAGAAAAATATGACCAAGTATTTTATAAAACTTATCAAAAGAAATATAATGATATCAATTGTTGTTAATTGATCTAGAGGCGGTGAGAAATATGACAAACTATAACGCTCAAAGGTTCGCAACGGAAGTTGAAATTATCACTACTAAATTAGTGGAAACACTTAAAAGTAAGAATGCTGATTATGGCAACAATGTTGACAAAAACATTGACGAATGGGGATTATCTTCATTAGCTATTCGCTTAGATGATAAACTTAGTCGATTCAAAAATCTAATCAAAGAAAATAAAGCTCGCCAAGTGTCAGATGAAGCTATCGAAGATACTTTATTAGACCTAGCAGGGTACGCGATCTTAGGTTATCGTAAAATGCAAGAAATGAACCATAAAGTTATAGATAAAATTGACAAAGAGGTTGCAACAGCAATCGAAAAAGCATTAAAAGAAGATACAACTCAAGATAAACGAACATTAGGATCAACAACTTTTACGTTCAACTGTTAAAAGAGATATAATTATATATTTAAAGGGGATGTTTTTACCGTGATTATTCTTTATACACGTACAGTATGCCCAAAGTGTACTTTAATCAAAACACTTCTTGATTCAGCAGAGGTGGCATACAAACAAGTCAACTTAGACTTTGATGAAAAAGCAGAAGCGGAGCTTAAGGAAAAAGGATTCATGGGCCTACCTATCGCACTTGCTGAAGGTCAATATTATGCTGACGTTCCTTCAATTCAGGCTCTCATTGCTCAAAAGGCATGATAGCCTACGCTAGTAGAACTGGTAACGTGAGAGATATTGTGGGAAGACTAGATAAGTCTATTCCTATAATGGAGATTACAGTTAGTACTATTGTTCAAGACCCCTATTACTTGCTAACTTATACAGATAAGTTAGGGGAAGCGCCTGAGGTAGTAAGACAATTCCTATCTTCACATGAAGAAAATAGGGAAAATCTTAGAGGTGTAATCGCAAGTGGTAACACAAATTTTGGAAAGCAGAATTTTTGTGGCTCTGCTATTGAGATCTCTCAGTGGTTAAGAGTTCCAATAATACGCATGATTGATCTACGAGGTAATCAGGATGATATAGCAACTATTAGCAGTAGCTATAGAAAAATGATTGCAGGTGAACAAGTTTGAAAAATTATTTAATGTTAAACAACGAGGTTCTTAATACTTACAAAACATTGGGTATTATTGACCGAGAGAAGGACAGAGAAGCTACAAGTGACTTCTTTTTTGAAGAGATCAATCGTAAAACAATGTTCTTCCATACGCTTGAAGAAAAGATTAACTACATAAAGCGTGAGAATTATTATGAAACGGAATTCTTAGACAAATATTCATTTAAGTTTGTTAAGAAAATCTTCAAACTAGCTTATGATTATAAGTTTAGATTCCCAACGTTTATGAGTGCTAGTAAGTTCTACAGCTCATATGCACTAAAAACTCGTGATGGAAACAACTTCTTAGAGCGATATGAAGATAGAATGGCTATAGTTTCCTTATATTTAGCTCAAGGTAAGCGTAAAGACGCTGAGGATTGGATTCATTACTTAATGCGTAGTTACCAACCTGCAACACCAACTTTCATTAATGTTGGTAAAAAAGCTCGCGGTGAGTTTGTGTCATGTTTCAAGATTGCTATGGCAGACAACATGAACTCAATCGCTCACAATATAGGAAATGCTCTACAGCTATCGAAGCTAGGCGGGGGGGTTGGTATTTCACTAACTGATTTACGTTGTGCAAAGGACCCAATCAAAGGCATTGAGAACCGAGCGTCAGGTGTTATACCTGTTGCTAAGTTGCTAGAGAACTCATTCTCATATGCGAATCAATTAGGTCAACGAGCAGGTTCAGGCGTTATTTGGCTCAATGTGTTTCATGGTGATATTGAGGACTTTATCTCCGCTAAGAAACCAAATGCAGATGAAAAGATTCGCCTTGCTACTTTAAGTACAGGTATCATTTTCCCTGATATTTTCTTCGAGTTAGCTCGTCAGGATAAGGATATTGTTCTATTCTCTCCTTATGATATTAAGAATGAGTATGGTAAAACTATGTCTGAAATCTCGATTACTGACATGTACTACGAGTTACTTGATAATCCTAATATTCGAAAACTGAAACGCCTTAATGCACGTAAGTTGTACACTGACATTAAGAAATCTCAGATTGAGAGTGGTTATCCATTCGAAATGTTTGATGATAATGTCAACAAAGCACACCCACTGAAAAAGATAGGGCGAGTGAAAATCACTAACCTATGTACAGAAATCATGCAATTAATGGAAACCTCTGAAATCAATGATTATGATGAAGTAGATATTATTGGTCTTGATGTAAGTTGTAACTTAGGTTCACTTGATATTCACAATGCAGTTAAAGAAGAAGACTTTGAAAAGTTAGTTAACGCTTCAATGCGGATGCTGACACAAGTTTCTCTATTAACTAACATTAACAATGTGCCTGCGGTTGCTCGTGCTAACCAAGAAATGCACTCAGTAGGATTAGGTGTTATGAACCTTCATGGTCACTTTGTTTCTCAGGGTATCATGTATGGAAGCGAGGAAGCCAACGAGCTCATTGACGCTTTCTTCACAGCATTAAACTACTACTCTATTAAGGCTTCTGTAGAGATTGCAAAGGAACGTAAGAAGACATTCTATCGTTTCGAAGATTCTGACTACGCAAGTGGTGAATATTTCGAGCATTACTACAGAAAAGAACTAGTAATTACTTCTGAAAAAGCTAAACAGGCGCTAGGTAATGTTCCAATCATCACTATTGCCATGTGGAAAAAATTAGCTCAAGAAGTTAAAGAACATGGTATGTTCCATGCATACAGATTGGCAATTGCACCTACAGGTTCAATTAGTTACATTAGAAGCTCAAGTGCTTCAATGTCACCAATCACAGAGCGTGTAGAAGTGCGAGACTACGCTGATTCGAGAACAATTTACCCCATGCCTTACCTTGATAATAACAACAAACATCTTTATGTTGAAGCATACGATATGGACATGTTTAAGATGATTGATTCCTACGCAATCGCTCAGAAACACGTTGATCAGGCTATTTCAATGACATTGTACATTAAAGATAATTGGACAACAGAACAGTTAGCTAAAGTGTATATTTACGCATGGCTAAAAGGGATTAAATCAGTCTACTACGTGCGACAACGTATGCAAACAATTGAAGAATGTGAAAGTTGTTCAGTATAAAAGAAGGTGTTATAGATAAATGAAAGTATTATCGGAAAGAGCGTATATACAAAAAAGATTTGAAAAAGTCTTTGAAGCTGTCAATTGGAACAAACAATTAGGCTTACATGAAGTCTTTTGGAAACAACAGGTCAAGCAGTTTTGGTTGCCTGAGGAAGTAGCGGTATCTAAAGATCTTTTAGGTTGGAAGCAATTTGAGTTTCAAGTAACCTATATGCGAGTTTTAGCAGGGCTTACTTTATTAGATACAATTCAAACAAACGTAGGAATGAATGAGCTTTCACGCTTTGTTAAAAACCTACAACAGAAAGCATTGTACTCATTGTTTGGTGCGTTCGAAGCAATTCATGCTAAATCATACAGCTATATCTTTACAACACTTGCAACGAACTCTCAGATTGATGAAGTATTCGAATGGGTTAAGAACAATCCATATCTTCAATATAAAGCGAGGAAGATTGAAGCAATTTACTCAGCTATTAAAGAAGATGATGATGTTTCACTATGGAAAGCACATTTTTCTTCTGTGATGTTAGAA
Organism: Lysinibacillus sp. NPDC086135; assembly: GCF_044746345.1. Lineage (NCBI taxonomy): Bacteria > Bacillati > Bacillota > Bacilli > Caryophanales > Bacillaceae > Lysinibacillus > Lysinibacillus sp. NPDC086135. The sequence goes on from NZ_JBIVCA010000004.1 coordinate 135,745, forward strand.
TCATTCCTGTTTTACTCAGGGTTCTTCTATCCACTTTACTTAGGGGGGCATGGGATACTCAAAAATAGTGCTGAGGTTATCTCATTAATCGTTCGTGATGAATCAATTCATGGGGTTGCAGTAGGTTACGAAGCTCAGGAAATGTTTAAGACGTTTGATAAAGCAACTCAGGATGAATTAAAGATTTGGGGCTATGAGCTTTTAGCAGACCTTTATATGAATGAGTTAAAGTACACAGATGATGTGTACGCTGAAACAGGGGTAGGTGGTAAGGTTAAGGCTTATGTGCGCTACAACGCAAACAAAGCTCTAATGAACTTAGGCTTAGATACTATGTTCCCTGGCGAAGAAGTAGACCCAATTGTTATGAACGGTATTCGTACTGATTCAGTGACACATGATTTCTTCTCGCAAAAGGGCAATAGTTATACAATGGCTAATGTTGCACCTATTACTGACGAAACATTCTACTTTAAAGGGATCAATATTTAATTGGCGCTATCAAAAATAATATAATAATATTTAATTAAAAACGTTGTTGGCATTCGATCAAAACGCTGATAACACTAATGCAGAGCTCGAAGCCAACAAAAAGCTTCAAGATAAAATAAAACAACTCATCAAAGGAGATACAGAATAATCTATGCAAAAGCAATTTGTAAAACCACAGGTAAAAGATATTGTCTTTGACCGTAAGCAAAAATTTGAAGGGCGAGTATCTTATATCAACTTCCAAAATAAAACAGCAAAAATTGAAGTCATTGTTGATACAAATAAAGAGCTTCAACAACGTACAACAGAGCTTATTGAATCCAAGCTGTATGACTTAATCGTGTTGGAGAAACATCCTCGTAAAGAGTTTGACAAAAATCGCCATTTTACACTCGTAAAAGAGTTCCAAAGTGCTTTTAATCACCCTGTAGCTGAGAGCCCAACTGCAATTGGAGCAGAAAGAGGTTTAAAACGCACAATTTGGGCAGGTGAGGAATTAGTTGAGTTCCTACACGCTTGCGCAAAAGACAAAGAACAGTTCGCTAAACTTTATTATGCTTTCTTAGAAGGTCTAGCTGAAGCATATAAGAAATCACTAGCAACTGAATTCATCCAAGATAATACTAAGCGTATCGTCGCAATGGCAGACGCTCTAATAGACTTAGACTACTTCCTTAAAGGCTCGTTTGTGGAATTAGGTGTACTACCACAACAACTATTCGAAATTGTCCATGCTTCTAACATGAGCAAGTTGTTCACTGACGAAAATGGTAAAAAGCACCCTAAATATCGCGAGGATGGAAAAGTCCTTAAATCACCTGAGTTCTTCCCACCTGAGCAAAAATTGAAAGAAGAAGTTTTACGTCAAGCTCAAGCTTAATGTATTAGCAGGGGGGTACCCTGCAACTTTTCTAAGAGGTAAACGATATGCAAAATTTCTCTAATACAGAGTGGGAAGGCCTAACAGAAGAAGAGGTTTTTCTATTAAATCGAAGACTAGTTATTACTACAGTTAGAAGAAAGTTTCCTAATAATCAATACTTTTGTACAGCTCATATGCTTGACCTAGATGATTTAGTTCAACTAGGAAACATAGGGCTACTAAATGCAATCAGAACTTTTGAGCCTATTAGAAAAAGTTCATTTAGAACGTATGCAATCAACTGTATATCATGGTCTATTTCTACCAATGCAAAGAAAGAATCACTACGCACAGTTAATACTCAATCATATGATTTAGCTAAGGTTGTGAGTGTAGATACACCACTTAATATGAATGGCAATGAGGAAGAAGCGGTAATTTTCCTCAACACCATAGAAGCAAATGAAAATACTAGCGAAACTGCAGAAGGTAACTTGCTTCAGCAGCAGGTTATTGAGTTCTTAAAAGCAGATAAAGATATAGATGATGAATTGTTATATATTCTTATTGCTAGAACAAAAGAGAAAACAATGAGGGAGATTGCCAAACATTTTGGCAAGCACCCTAACGCAATAAGTCAACGATTAAAAACTCAGAAAGCTATTCGAGTTAAAAATCGCTTGAGAAAATTTTTGAAGAATAGAGATTATTAATGTACCAAACAGCAGATAAGCAATACAACACTATTATTCAACAGATTCTTGATAATGGTGTTATGGATAGTCCTGAGCATGTACGAACTGTCTATGAAGATGGAGAGAAAGCACCGACAAAAGCGATTATCAATGTACAGATGAAGTTTGACAATAGTATAGGTGCTATTGTGTTAACAACAAAGCGAGTGCCATTGAAAGACCCAATCAAAGAACTATTTTGGATTTGGCAGAAAATGTCTAACGAAGTCTTTGACCTACAGCAAATGGGCTGTCACGTTTGGGATGAATGGGAGCTTAAAGATGGAACAATCGGAAATGCTTACGGTTGGCAACTTCGAAACAAATACCAGCGAATTATAGCTGACAGAACATTCCTAGAGATGGTTCGAAATGGAGAGCTATCTGAGAAGCCTGATGAAGTTCTTACGGATGAAGAATTTGAGAACGCTGTGGCTTACTGTGAGGAATACATAGAGTATGTTGACTTAAATCAAGTGGATTACTTATTGTACATACTTAAAAAGAACCCTCACTCACGTAGAATTAAAACTACTCTGTGGAGTGTAGAAGACTTACAAGAAATGGCTTTACAACCATGTGTGTATGAAACACATTGGCAACTGTTTGATGGTAAGTTGGCACTTACTGTAAATATCCGTTCTAATGATATGGCATTAGGTAACCCTTATAACATCTATCAATACTCAATTTTGCACCGATTAATCGCACAGGTGACAGGTCATGAAGTTGGTGAGTTGTGTATCAACATTGATAACGCACATATCTATGACAGGCACTTAGAGACTATCGAGAAACAGATTAAGGGAGAGTTGCATGAGCCTCCTACAATTTGGATTAACCCTGAAGTAAAAAGCTTCTATGACTTCACAATGAATGATATTAAGGTTCAAGATTACAAACATAATGGTAGATTCTCTTACGAAATTGCTATATAAAAGGAGAAATTAATATGAGTTTGGCGTATCAAAAGGAGAGAAACAAACAGTAACCAAAGAAACTGAAGAAAAGCTACCAAAATTTGAAGTGATAAGTTTTGAAAAAATAGACTTTGATTTTGAGCAAAAAGTTCTTAATGTATATAGTGAGGTCATTTGAAAAAACATCAAGCTTTATGTAGATGAAGCTGTTACTTACTATACTTGAAGATTCTAAAGCTGTTGTATTAGGTGACACTAACCGTTTCGTATGTGTAAAACTTTCTATACCACCAAAGAAGCCGAAGACCTAGTTATTCTAGGTTTTTTCTTTTTGAAAAATAGTTTAAATATTTTTCATAGCTTTTCTTGTGTGATTATTTCTAAAATTCCGTAAAGTTGATAGGTGGGTAAATTTACTGTTATTTTTCTAAAAAAGCGTTATGATAGTAGGAATGATATGGTAATACAGCACCAAAGAAAGTAGGAAATGACATGACTAAGTATGAAACATTATTGTTTGACGTGGATGACACATTATTAGATTTTGACTTAGCTGAAAATGCAGCACTTGACCGTTTATTTAAACAGGAAAATATTGCAGTAACTCCAACGATGATTGCTCGTTATAAAGAGATTAATGAATCTATGTGGCGTGCTTTTGAACGTGGTGAGGTGTCTAAAGAAGCACTACATAACACTCGATTTTCAATTGCTTTTAAGGAATTCGGCTTAGAAGTTGATGGAGAGCATTTTGAGGCGATTTTTCAAAAATATTTGAAAGAGGCACATCATTATGTAGACGGTGCCTACGAGGTAATTGAACAGCTTGCAGATAACTATGCGTTATATGTCGTTTCAAATGGTAAAACAATTACCCAAAATAAACGACTAGAGGATGCAAATTTAGCACAATTTTTCAAAGGTATTTTTATCTCGGAGCAAACAGGCTATCAAAAACCAATGCCCGCTTTTTTCGATTATGTTTTTGAACGTATCGATAATATAAATAGAGATAAAACCTTGATTATTGGTGATTCCTTAACATCTGATGTTAAAGGAGGACTACAAGCTGGAATTGATACATGCTGGTTTAATATACGTGATATAGAAAATACAAGCGATATTGAACCACAATATGAAATTAAAAAGCTTCATGATTTACACTTGTTGTTAGATAACAAAGTGGCGATTTTTTAGGTAAATATTTATACTACGCCTCAATTGTTCGTAAGCTCGAACAATTGAATTTTATAAAAATACAATGTTTATGGATAATTAAATCCAGTATGATTGTGTTAAATGAAAGAAGGGAGAAATAAGATGAAAGGAAAAATTTCAAAGGGTGTATTGGTTGGACTGTTAGGTATATCATTGGCCATTCCAATGCAGGCATATGCCTATCAAGAGCCAACTAGTTATGTACATATGAAAACGCCAAATATGACGGTGTACTCTGCATATGGTGCTACAATTAATGCATCAGAAAAAGGCGATATTTTTAGTGTTAAAGCAAATATTGTCAATAACCGTCAGCCATTAGAAGTGGAAATTTTTAAAAATGGTCAGGATGGGGTCTTAAAACAAGTTGTTAAAAAGGGGGCATTGGAGCCGGTTGCTTATCGAGATTTAAATGACCGAGTAATTGCCACTATTCATAATAATGCAGAATTGAAATTTGATAATTCACCGCCTAATTATTTTCGTGATATAGGAAGATCAACGTATAGTTCGTATATTAGTACTTTATCGAGGAGGGGCATCGTTCAAGGTAAAACAGCTGATAACTTTGGTGTCAATGATTCCCTAACACGTGCACAAGTTAGTGCATTATTAACTCGCGCATTTAGCTTTCAACAAGTACAAACACAACAATTCAAAGACATAGATGCTAAAAAATCTTGGTATAGCGGTTATGTTGGTGCCTTGCATTCGCTAGGAATCATAAACGGAAAAACGCCAACTATATTTGATCCAAATGGAAAAATCACACGCCAGCAGGCAATTTTAATGCTTGGTCGAACATTAGAAGCTGTTAATTTTGTCCAAGAAGAAGAGTATGTGATTTTACCTTATCAGGATAGCTACTATCTCCAAGAGGAATCATTGCGTCATACTGAGACTTTGTATGCAATCGGTGCTCTAGATACCAATACAAATCTATTGCCAAATCAATTTATTACCCGTGGAGAGTTTGCTAAAATGTTAGCAATGACTTTAAGCGCAGCTGGAAGATTGTAATTTATATTATCAATTTCGCCATAGCGTAATCGTTGCTGCTGACGCTTTGCTGTCGCACAGAAACCAATCGTTGCTGACGCTACGCTTTCGCACAGAAAACATTTGCCTGAATGAAGATAAATTTTGCCGAGCATAACAACGTCTCGGCTTTTTTGCTAGTAAATTATATTCAATGGAACGTATAGAAGAACTAGAGCACCGGCGCGAACTTCAAATAAAGCTATACATAGTGCTCATGTATAAAAATCTATAGAACGGGCAAAACCTTTTATGAGACTAGTTTCCATGAAAGGGGAATATACGATGAATACTGTTTTAACTATAAAAAAGCGCGATAAAGGGCAACAATCATCATTAACTCAACTTAGACAAAATGGTGCTATTCCGGGCGTTGTATATGGCTATCAAATGGAATCAACAGCGATATCACTAGATGCCAGACAATTTGCGAAAATATTAGCTCAATTCGGCAATAAAAATGTTTTTCAATTAGATGTAGACGGTAAACAGATCAATGCAGTGTTAACAGAAGTACAACGCTGTGCGTTAAAGGGGAATGTTAAGCATGTAGATTTCAAGTCCATTAATATGGCAGAGGAACTAGAGGTTGATATTCCTGTAACGGTTACTGGTAATGCTATTGGAGTTGCAGATGGTGGATTCCTATTACAGCCTAATCGTGAAGTTCGAATAAAAGTAAGTCCAACAGAAATTCCTGAAACAATAGAGATTGATGTGACTGGAGTAGCCATCGGGACATCACTTTATGTAGGAGATATTCGTCAACAGTTTTCCTTTGAAATTTTACAGGAAGATGACTATACATTAGTGACGATTACACCACCTGCCGCTGAAAATGTGCAGGAAGACATAGTGGATGGGACCCCTGAAGTAATCGGGGGTACTGGGAAAAATCCATCTGATTCAGAAAAATAGAAACAAAAAAGGAGCCATCTTACATTCGATAAGTGGCTCCTTATAGTTTATGCTATAAGCTTGTGTATGGAATGGCGATAACGGAAATACGTGATTAGATACAAGCTGCCAGTTGCTAAAAATAGCCATGGTGGGATAATGCGTATGATGGCGAATGGTGTTTCAAATAAAAAAGAAAATAGAAAATCATAACCCTTTGCATCCCATAAACCTGGCGTAAAATAAGCATCTTTTATATTGAAAAAGTAATAATAATGGTCATTGGAATAAAAAATCATTAACCATATAAAAGATAGCACTGCCCAATTGCTGGAATGTTTCATTAATCGTTTATATTTAGAAATTTTCGAATCATTATCAGAAAATAATTCATCGTTGCCATCTTTTCTTTTTAACCAATAATAGGTACCATCATACGATTTTCCCTTTAATGCTTGCCATCCAAAATCCTCATATAACTGTTTATAGTTAGTTCGTTTTTCACTCCGAAGATCTTGCCGATAATCAATACGGATAATTTGTTCAAGATCAGCTGTCTTTTTAAATGTATAAAATCCGCTAGAACTTACATTTGTACAAACCCACCCGTTGGACAACATATGATTTAACCATTGCTCTTCCTTTTCGATATCAAAAAAAATTTTAAACTTTTTCATGTCCATCAGCCCCCTCATATAAAGATAAAATTCGCTGTAATCTTTGTTGTTCGACAGCTAGTATTTCTAGTCCCTCAGCTGTTGTTTGATAAACCTTACGCCTCGTATCATGGGTCTCTACAGGCGAAATCCAATGATATTTCAATAAATTTTCAATTGCGCCATACATAGTACCAGCAGCAATCCTTACACTACCAGCGCTCATTTCTTCGATTTTTTGCATCATTGCATAACCATGTAATGGTTCACGTAAGGCGAGTAGAATATAATGCATGGTTTCAGATAAAGGGAGTAATTTATGTTTTTTCACAAGTTCACCTCGTATACAGTTCGACTATATAGTTCGATTATATATAGTTGAACTGTATATTGCAACCGAATAAAAAAAGACAATGCACTTTTGCATTGTCTTGTAGGCCTATACTACAGCGCTTTTCACGCCAGTCCATCTCATAAATAATTTTTCATTATACGTTAAAGCAAATTGTACAATCGGTCCGAGTCCGAAAGCCATTAGTACCGTACCAACGCCGATAGGACCACCTAGTAAAAAGCCGATTAAAGCGACAGTTACTTCCATAGTTGTTCGGGAGCGTGTGACACTCCAGCCAAGCTTATGGACCATTAAAAGCATTAATGAATCACGAGGACCAATCCCTAAATTTGCCACCATATACATACCGCAACCCCAGCCAAGTAATAGTAAGCCACATACATATGAAAGAAGTTGCATCCAAAAACCATCTATATCAGGAAGCAAATAGTTAAAAATGTCAATAAAAATTCCTGCTAAAAACATATCTATAAACGTACCCGGCAGTGGAAACTTCTTTGTAATTACTATATCAAACGCTATTATGGCTAGCCCGATGAGAATGGACCAAATACCAATGGTTAATCCTAATGTTTTAGCTAGTCCAATATGTAACACATCCCATGAACCAACACCGAAAATCTGACCTTTAATTGTCAATGTTATACCTAAGGATAAAAGCAAAATACCCGTTAAGAAGAACAGACACCGTGTGAAAAATGCTTGCTTCATCATTATAACCCTCATTCTAAAAATTCATGTTGTTCAACAAATTATTATAACAATAGATTTTAAAATGAATCGAATATTGTCAATTCACATTTTTCAAAAAATAGGATTAGGTAAGCTAAATAAGGACAGAATAGTAGGGATAAGAAAGGATGAGATGATATGACCTCTGTGCGAGATGAAATACTAGAAGTTTTAAATCGTGAAAAAATAGGAACGATGGCAACAGTTGAGAATGGCAAACCGTACTCACGCTATATGACATTCCAACATGAAGATTTTGTATTATATACAGTAACGAATAAACATTCTGAAAAAATGGAGGAGCTTCGTAAAAATCCATATACACATATATTGTATGGATACGAAAATAGAGGCTTTGGTGATACGTATGTTGAAATTGAAGGAAAGCTAACAGAAATTCTAGAGGAAGGAATAAAAAATAAATTAGCTGAATTTTTTACAAACATTTTCGTTGGTAATCATGATGAAATGATTACACTAAAAATCGAACCAACTCGTATGCGCTTGATGAATAAAAAAGGGGAGCCACCTAAAGAACTCGAATTTACAAACGACCATTAAGATGTGGTCGTTTTTTGATTATTTATCGAAGATGGAGAAATATTCTGTGTTACATGATAAATCTTAACTTGAAATTAGGCGAGTGTTCATGCATGATAATTCAAAAAAGAACAAAGGAGTGCAAAGAATGCCAAACAAACTACAACAGCTTGCACAAAATATTTTAACATCGCAAGGGAAAATTGAGGCGGATTTTATTTTACGTAACGTACAAATTGCAGATGTTTTTACATTGACGTGGAAAAAAGCAAATATTGTCGTTAACAATGGGCAAATTGTGGCGCTTGATACAATGAATAGATTTAAAGCTAAAAACGAAGAGGATGGCGCAGGAAAATATGTTGTACCTGGTTTAATTGATGGACATATACATATTGAGTCATCGATGTTAACACCTGCAGAATTTAGCCGTATACTGATCCCGCATGGCATTACAACAGTCATTACAGATCCTCATGAAATAGCAAATGTTGCAGGTGCGGAGGGCATTCAGTTTATGCTAGAAGATGCCAAAAAAGCAGATATGGATATTTTTGTTATGTTGCCATCTTGTGTTCCGGGCACACATTTTGAAAATGCAGGGGCAACGCTGACAGCTACTGATTTAGAGCCGTTTTTAAAGCACGAAGATGTTCGAGGTTTAGCGGAGGTCATGGATTTCCCTGCAGTATTAAATGGTGAAGCCAGCATGCTTGAAAAGATTATTCTTTCACAACAGGCTAATTTAGTTATAGATGGACATTGTGCGGGCTTAAATAGTCATCAAATTACGGGCTATCGTGCTGCTGGTATCCATACAGATCATGAATGTGTAACGGCACAGGAGGCTACTGATCGTGTAGAGCAAGGGATGTATGTATTAATTCGTGAAGGCTCAGCAGCAAAAAACTTACGTGATTTATTGCCTGCTGTCAATGCAACAAACGCTCGCCGTTTTGGCTTTTGTACCGATGATAAATACGTTGACGAGTTAATGGATGAAGGTAGCATTAACTTTGATGTCGCAATGGCCATTGAGGAAGGGATGGAGCCATTGCAGGCTATTCAGCTTGCAACTGTTAATACAGCTGAATGCTATCGTTTATATGATCGAGGCGTTTTAGCACCAGGTTATAAGGCGGATTTTGTATTAATCGAGAATATCGACAATATGCGTGCAAAGGCAGTTTGGAAAAATGGTATTAAGGTTGCTGAAAACGGTGCGATGTTAACGAATCGTACTGAACCCATTGTACCTGCACATATTCATCGCTCTGTACATTTACCGCATGTAACGAAGGACATGCTTAGCATTCCATTCCATAAAGGTACGAAGGCGAATGTTTTGGAAATTATACCAAATCAGCTTATTACGAACCATTTAGTAATAGATGTACCTGTGAAAGATGGCGTATTTGTACCTTCAGTTGAACAGGATTTACTAAAGCTAGCAGTGATTGAGCGGCATCACAATTTGCATACCACAGGTCTTGGTATTGTGAAGGGCTTTGGTTTACGAAAAGGGGCAGTGGCCACTACTGTAGCCCATGATTCGCATAATGCATTAGTGGTAGGTACGAATGATGAAGATATGTTACTTGCTCTGTCACGCATTCAAGAAATTCAAGGAGGTTTTGTCATAGTAGCAGATGGTGAGATATTAGCGGAAATGCCATTAACAATTGGGGGCTTAATGACGGATGCACCAGCAGATGAGGCGAAGAAGCAATTAGCAAGTCTGCATAACGCCCTACACGAGCTCAATCCAACACTAGATTTTCATTTTTTATTGACGTTTTCATTTGTCGCATTACCAGTTATCCCTGCTTTAAAGCTAACAGATACAGGGCTATTTGATGTGACAACATTCCAACATATTCCGGTAGAAGCGGAAGTTTAACATTAGAATATCTCAATGAAATTAAAGTGTCCTATTAAATAATTATGCCATTTCGGCAAAACGAGGGGGGATTTCCGTTCCGTCTGAGCGCTTTGTAGCTGACGCTTCGTTTTCGCTACAGAAAACCATTTGTTGCTGCCGCTTCGCTTTCGCACAGAAAAAACATTTGTAGCTGACGCTTTGCCTTCGCACAGAGCAAAGCTTCCAGGGGGTGTCCGATGAGCCGCTTCGCTTACGCTGCAGGGTCTCATTTGTGACGCTGATCCCCAAGGAGTCGCTCAGTCTCCACTCCAATCAACCACATCGCTTACTTAGTATGTTCTTTTGATATGTTAGTCTTATTTATAGTGAAAATAACGAAACTTCACCAAATGGTAATATTGTCCGAAAGCGAGTAACCTGGAACAGAAATCACATCAATTTAATGCGCTGTAACATTCACCAAGATTTCCTCGACCATATAAAAAACGACCTAAAAGCATAGCCGCTTTCAGGTCGTTTTTTATATGGGATAAATACGTGCTTTTAATTTCTTATTTAATATGGATGCTTGCATCAGTGCTTGTTCATCATGAATAATTTCACTAGGTTTGTTTGCTTCACCGATAATATACGAGGAGAACGGCATCTTTAAAAAGTCAAAAATATATTGGAATTGTTGAATCATTGGTAAACCCTTTATATATGGATCGTCACCACCAACAGCAACAACAATGGCTTCTGTAGTTTGTAGTTTCTCTTTTAGCTGTGGAAACCGCTCATCTCGAATAGCTTGACTCAGTCGATCTACCATGTTCTTCATGATTCCCGACATGCTGTACCAATATATTGGTGTTGCAAAAATAACGAGATCACTTGTTAAAAACGCATGGATAATTTGATCATAATCCTCATCTACAAACTGAAAGCCATTGTTATCATGACGTAAATCGTTAATGGGCTCAATCGTTAAATTTTTTAGATCTATTTTTACATGATTTATGCCATCTAATACATAATCAGTTAGTTGTTCACTATTACTACCTACTCTAGAGCTTCCAATAAAAGCTGTAATGTTCATAACAATCCTCCTCTATTCTTCAGGCTATAACAAGTGTAAACTTATATTTATTATCGATAAAGCAGAATCTTTCGATGGAATATATCGAAAAAAACGATTTAGAGGTGGGGAAGATGGATCTTAAACAACTGCAAACGTTCTTAACAGCATCAGAAACGTTAAGTTTTACCCAGACTGCACAGCTACTAGGCTATGCTCAATCGAGTATAACAGCACAAATTAAATCGCTTGAAGAAGAGCTTGATGTAGTCCTTTTTGAGAGGCTTGGAAAACGTATTACCCTTACAGAGGGGGGCAAGCGATTACAACAGTATGCTCAAAAAATGCTAGATTTAAATGTAGATATGAAAAAAGCTGTAGTAAATGAACAAGCACAAGCGGTGTTAAAAATAGGTGCACAGGAAAGTCAATGTGTGTACCGTCTGCCGAGTATTTTACAACAATTTCAGAAAGCACATCCACAAGTAAAAATCATTTTTAAGCCTGTCAATACGACCGAAATCGCCAAAGATTTATTGCAGTCAGGCAAGCTTGATATAGCGTTTATTACAGATGCATATAAGGAAACACCTATGTTACATCGTGAGCGACTTATTCGAGAGCAATTAGTATTTGTCAGTGCATCTACTAATAGCAATGTGGACAGAGAGGTATTTTCTGTACAGCAACTCTCAAATGAAACGATGCTTTTGACGGAAAGCGGTTGCTCCTACCGCAATCAATTGGAAGTACAGCTTCAGCAGAAAGGTGCGCTACCAATACAAATGATTGAATTTGCAAGTATTGAAGCTATTAAGCAATGTGTGATGGCTGGCTTAGGTATTACATTCTTGCCCAAAATGGTGGTGGAGAAGGAGTTAGAAAACAATCGCTTAAAAGAACTGACTATATCCATGAATTTAGCTGATATTTTTACGGATATCGCTTGGCATAAGGATAAACACATATTTCCATATCTCGCTGATTTTATAGAGATTGCTATGAAGATGTATAAGAAGTTTTAAGAGTTTGTTATACCCTGACTGATGATAAAAGATCTAGGTCACCTGTTGTTTGTAAAAGTAATAACGATGACTTGGTGAGTGTATCCTATTATCATTATGATGGTGAAGACATCGAACTTGTTGCTTCTTTAGCATTAAAAGATTTATTAAAATCGATATCGGCAGAGAAGGCACCATTTGAATTAAACTGTTCAAGATAAAGAAGTTATACTCACACGCTATGTTGTATTTAAAGGTAAACCTACTGTTGAAAAATATGTTTTTGATCGCATAGATAAAAAATAAAAGGTTTCTGAGAAAACAGAGAGAATCTACAAATCCGTAGAATTCGCTCTGTTTTCGCTTTCTTTAGTACGCTAAATACAACGCATTGTTATGTAGACGTTATTGAAAGGTAAAGACGTTAGTTTAAAATAAGTATAAAAGTGCGAATGAATATTTTTATCCATTCGCACTTTTTAGTTCTTTTCACTAAGAAAGAGTATTATTGTGATTTATAAAAGTACCTCAAAGGTGTTCCTTTATGAGTATTCTTCGGGCCTATGAAAAACTTATTGTTTCTTTAAAGTACCAGAAAAATTAGTTCCTTCATCATGCTCTGTGCGACAATCTACCTCGGTAATTTTAAGCGCATTATTAAGGTGCTCAAATTCTACTACACAACGATTGCCGTTTGAGGATTTGTTCATCACAGCCTTAGTGCTAGAAGTAATAGTTGCTGTCCCATCGACACTCCCTGCAGCTGTCCCATCATTGGCAGTAATAAATATTTTAAAGCTTTTGCTTGTTGCGTTTGAAATATAGGCATCACGACGATTAAAATCAGTTGTGCCTGTACCCCATTTATAGTAATACGAATAGTTACCATCCCAAGCACTATTAGAAGGTGTTGTCAGCTGCATCGTTTTATCTAGCTGGCTTTGCCCATTTTTTGCTCGTGTATTTAAAGAAGCATTACTCGTATTTTCATGTATTGCCTGTGCGTCCTCTGAAATTTCATAAAAATTTCTTTCATCCATACGGTGTAGCATTGTCACGACTTGTGCGCGTGTCATATTGTTAGTTACGCCAAAAAACTTCTGTAAATTGCGGTTTTCATACTGAAAGTTTTGTCCAGTGGAAATGTAATAATCGAGTAAAAATTGTATGGATTGATCTAATCCACTTTTACCATTAGCTAAATGTGTAATTGCCTGTGCCACAACACCGCGCTTCACACTAGCTGCGCGTATATTATTATCAAAATATCCGTTTAATGGAACACCGTAGCTCGCAAGACGATTGTAATATTCGTCAGACCCGTTTGCAGTAGGGGTTTGTTTTTTTAACTCATCATACGGTGATTCAAGCTCATAAAAATTAGCTAGTAGTTTTGCGAATTGTTGCTCTGTGATTGTTGCATTGGGCTTAAATGTACCGTCTGGATAGCCATTAACGATATCGTATTCCTCTGCCCACATGATGGCTTCATAGGAATAGTGATCTTCTGGCACATCTTTAAAGCCAGCAGCTTGTACAGTGTATCCAGTTGCCACAACAAGTAGGGGAAGCAATAAAGTGCACACTAATTTTTTCATTAGACTCAGTCATCCTTTCTTTCTAGTCATGTTAATAGTTTGAAGGATATGGATATAAACTGCAAATTTTTTTAGTTTATAGACTGAAGAAAACTATTCTTTTATGAAAGAAGGAATAAAAAGAGATGTTAAATGGTTTAAATAAATACTTCCAAAAATGGATGCCTATTTTAACACCGTTTAGCTTAGTAATTGGTGTGTTGTTTGAGAACGTAGGGCATCAGCTATTATTTTTAGTGCCGTGGCTGTTCGCTTTTATGACATTTGCAGGTAGTTTAAGCATGAATTTTAAAGGAATAAAAAATCTTAAAAAATACCCAACAGAAATAGTAATTGTTATTGCATTTTTACACCTACTCATGCCAATTTGGGCTTATTTTGTATCAAACATGATCTTTCACGATCATCTGCTGACAATTGGTTTTGTTTTAGCAGTCGTTATACCAACAGGGGTAACTAGCTTTATTTGGGTTAGTATTTGTAGGGGGCATCTTGCATTGTGTCTTGCAATTATTTTAATCGATACACTCATTTCGCCCTTTGTCATTCCAGCATTACTTCATATTGTAGTAGGGCAATCAATCGAAATTGATACTGTTGGTCTCATTCTAGATTTACTTTGGATGATTGTTGTGCCTTCTCTTATAGGTGTAGCGTTAAATGAGTTTACTAAAGGTGAAATTGAGCTTACATTAGGAAAGAAATTAGCCCCTTTTTCAAAACTTAGCTTATTTAGTATTGTAATGATTAACAGTAGTGCAATTGCCCCTTATATAAAAAATATTAACTTGGAGCTTGTTAGTGTTATTTTGGTCGTATTTCTACTAGCTGTATCAGGATATGCTTTTTGTTTAGTATTAGGGCATATGCTTTGGAAGGATAAAAGCATTGTTACGATGTTCGTTTTTACAGGAGGGATGCGTAATATTGCTGTAGGGGTTGTAATAGCGACTACATACTTTCCCGCAGAAACGGTTATGCCTGTGGTGTTTGGTATGCTATTTCAGCAAGTTCTAGCCTCGTTCTTTAGCCGAGTAATGGAAAAGTATCAGCTGAAATATGCGGAAGGTTTACTATAGGTTAAATGTAAAAATATCCGCGAATGTTCGAGAGGAAGCGAGTATGTAAGAGCTGCTATCCCGACAGTTATTAGAATGCTACATCATTTTTGTGACAATTAATGATGGTGAAGCTGTTACAAAAAGAAGAAAAGACACTAAAAATTTTGCTGCAAGATCATGAAGTGAAAATAAAAAAACATGAGGTTTCCATTATGCTACCTTCAGAATATGATGAAGATAAGCAGTATCCATGTTATTTAAATGTAGGATTATGGGGGAGATATTTCATATCAGAACTATAAATTTGAGAGTTAACACCAGCCCTTTTTATACAAGAAATTTTAGTGTTTTATGCTTGTCGGAAGTATTTTGAGTACTAATTATGTCACTTAAGAAAGAAGAGTGCATGAATGAAAGAGTTAGATGATGTAAAGCTAACGATTCTTCCGTTAATTATTTTGCTAATTCTTATACTTTTATGGAAACTGACAGAGTCTGTTGGTGCAGGGATGATGGTCATTATTTTCTGGATAGGCTGGCGGCGCCTTGTAAAAAAATTAATATGAATTGAAAACGAGATTTTTCTAATGTTACGTAGTGTTAGTTTTAAGGCTCCTCATAAAATGTTAAATAACGGGTCTGTCGATTAAAAATTGCTAAATAGCTTTATGTAAAAACATAACGTTTATCTACTATCAGACTGTAGCTTTGTAATAAAATTAACGATATCAACCTTGATATAAGGGCAAATTCAAAGAGCATGTTTTGAAAAAAGATTGATCAAAACATGCTCTTATTTATGTGGCAGATAAAATTCATTATAAAAAAAATTTGATTATTTTTGATACCTTTGTTGCACTGAAGCTTCTGTTAGGAAGTATGTTTAAACTGCACGCAACTTAGTCGTTCATTTAATGTACCTCTTCCATAAGTTTGAATAGCTCTTACATAATTTACTCCAAAAAGTAATTAATATTATTTTAGAGAGTAATTTTTTGTTGCGATATAACGCCGTTTAATTCACAATATGGAGTTTATTTGCTCCTTTAGCAAAAGGAGGTACTGTCGGTTTGGTTGCAGCCCTGGAATGGGGCAGCTCGTAGTTTTAGCAGAATTACTCTAGCGTTTTAAAAATGAAGCATATAAAACAATCCTTTTAATGCCTAAAGGTGAACATCAAGGATTAAATGATCTTGTAGAAAATGTAGAAATCATTACAAACACCATTGAAGACACGTATGAGTGTATTGCGAATATTGGTGGAGACAAAGACATTATGTTCGTTGCAGACAGAACCCATGTTATAACAGGAGGTATCCAACAACTGCAGGAGAATCTTCAAGGGATTGGAATTCATTCTGTTACAACTTTCCTCGTTGATTTGACAGGCGAAGTTGTTGATGAAGATTTACCTTATGGACCACTTGAAACTTTTTGGCAATTTGATGCTGACCTTGCTGCAAGACACCGCTATCCAGCCGTTAATCCTCTTAGTTCAACATCAACTGTTCTCGAAGGAGCACATTTAGATCAGGAACATTTCACAATTCAACAAAAAGCCTTAAAACTTCTTCGCCGTTATCGGGAACTCCGTTCATTAGTGAATGTTAGTGGGATTGAACGGATTCCGACTTCTGAGTTACAAACATATCAAAGAGGAGAGAGACTTGAAGCCTATCTAACTCAGCCTTTTTATACTGCTGAGCCCCTAACAAATAAACCGGGCCAATCTGTCAGCCTTAAAGATACTTTGAATGATGTACAAGAAATTATGAACGGTGCTTTAGATTCTAGAGATGCATCAGAATTAGTGTTTATTGGGAGGCTATAATTCTAGAATAGGGAAAAAGGCCTTTTCTATTGTTTTTAAAGTTCTTCTTCAACTAATCTAACCTGTATGTTTAAGTACATTTCTTCATAATCTTCAAGTTTATTTTAATATTCAATATTAAATCACCTCTAAGAAAAACTAAAGAGGTGATTTTTATCTAAATTTTTTTGCAAATTTTTAAAGCTATACGGACATGTTTGATAATATGTTCTTTATCGCTTTCCTGATATAATCGAAAAAGCGATATTCCATAATTAAAGAACTAAATATATTCAAGACATACATATAATGAAATTAGTTAAAATGACTATGTACTAATATTTGTAATTTTGTTACGATTTATAAATTAATGATACAACAAGGAGATATAGCATGTGGCGTAATCGGAATGTATGGATAATTTTATTAGGTGAATTTGTTGTAGGTCTTGGCTTGTGGGCTGGGATTATAGGAAATCTTGCTTTTATGCAAGAAGTCGTACCCTCTGACTTTCGCAAATCATTAATTATTTCTAGCGGTATATTGGCGGGTTTAGTAGTAGGTCCGTTGGCAGGGCGTATTATTGACAGGTCAATGAAGAAAACAGTTGTACAGTGGGCTAGTGTAGGACGAATTATAAGTGTTGTGTTTATGTTTATGGCACTTTATACAAATTCGGTTATTTGGATGATTCTTTTTTTAATTACGTTGCAAATAGCAGCCGCCTTTTATATGCCAGCTTTACAATCTATTATTCCAATGATTGTAAAGGATAAGGATTTAATTACATTAAATGCTTGGCAAATGAATGCACGAACGATTTCAAGGATTATTGGTACTGCTGCAGCGGGATTCATGTTAAGTTTCTTTGAGCTGAAATGGTTGTACATCATTTCATTTATTGTCTATATGTTGATGTTTGTTATTACGAACTTCCTACAATTAGATGAAACGGCAAATCAATCGCTAACATCTAAGGAAAAGGGAGACTTTAAAGAAGTGTTACCGATGGTGAAGGAGCACCCGGTTGTTTTAATGACACTTGTCTTAATGTTAATTCCAACATTATTTTTAGGCTCCTTTAATTTAGTTATTATGAAAATTTCTGAGATTCACCATTCAACGACAATATCAGGATTATTATATACAGTTGAGGGCATAGGCTTCATGCTAGGAGCAGCAACTTTGAAATTATTTACGGAGCGGGTGAATATTGGAACACTACTCTTTACATTAGCATTTATTATCGGTTCGATGGAGCTAATGCTACTATTATCGGATATTAAATTCTTTGCGTTAGCAACTTTTGGCGTTTTTGGTTTTTCAGTAGGCTGTTTTTTCCCGACGACAATGGTGATTTTTCAAAAGCAAGTGCCAAAAGATTTTCATGGGCGATTTTTCTCATTCCGTAATATGATTGATTCTGTCATCTTTCAGTTCGTCTTATTGTCAACAGGCATGATGCTAGATTTAGTTGGTTTAAGTGGATTGGGACTTGTTTTTGGTATTATTAGTCTAAGTTTAACCATCACTTTTTTACTCTTTTCTAAGAAAAAGAGTGTTGTTATGCATGCTCATTAAAAATAAACAAAAAAAGAACTGTCAAATCTGTAAAATGCTTTGGCAGTTCTTATAGCTTAATTAAGTCTACATTTTTATTGATATTCCGAACGGGAAAGCCCAATCCTTTAAGTGAGGGGAAGCGTGTGGTCTGATAGGGAATGCACTAAAACCAAAAAGGTTTGTGGTGCTTCGAGTATCCGGAAAGTCCACTCTTTTTTGATGTATGTTGCAGTTTATAAAAAAACTGATACATTGTGTATATGAACGAATATAGACGAGACCGTACCATTAATTAACGTCATTTCGTTTTTTGTCCCCGGTACAGAAGAAAGATTTTTCTTCGTGCAGATGTAGAGGAAAGTAGAAGGAAGGTGTTGAAACATGCTTGGAAAAGCACAGGAAACAATGGATACATATATTGATTCACCCGAAAAACTAAAGAACTTATATAAGCGAGTGTTAATCGTTGTTAGTCTCTCACAAATTTTTGGTGGGGCGGGGCTTGCAGCAGGTATTACAGTAGGGGCTCTTTTAGCTCAACAAATGCTTGGAACAGATGCCTATGCAGGAGTACCCTCCGCTTTATTTACTTTAGGGTCGGCGGGTGCAGCTTTAATTATAGGGAAACTATCACAACGTTATGGACGTCGTACAGGTTTATCAACCGGCTTTTTTGTCGGTGGGCTTGGTGCAATTGGTGTAGTAATTGCTGCTTTGATGAATAGTGTGATTTTATTATTCGCTTCTCTACTAATCTATGGTGCAGGGACAGCGACAAATTTACAGGCTCGATATGCTGGTACAGACTTAGCTAATGAAAAGCAACGGGCTACTGCTATCAGCACGACAATGCTAATGACGACTTTCGGCGCTGTTTTAGGTCCGAATTTAGTAGAAAGTATGGGTAGATTTGCACTTTTAATGGGGGTTCCTCCCCTTGCGGGACCGTTTATATTATCATCTATAGCTTTTATATTGGCTGGGTTAGTACTTTTTATTTTGTTGCGTCCTGATCCATTAGAAATTGCAACAATGATAGAAGCACACAAACAAGAACTGGAACTTAGAAATAAGGCGGAATCCTTTCATAAAACAATCAACAAAAGAGGTCTTGCAGTCGGTGCAACCGTTATGGTACTTACTCAAATTGTCATGGTTGCTATCATGACGATGACACCAGTACATATGAAACATCATGGTCATGGCTTATCGGAGGTTGGAATTGTTATAGGATTTCATGTAGGTTCCATGTATCTTCCGTCGCTCGTAACAGGCGTTCTTGTTGATAAAATTGGACGAACAACCATGAGTATAGCTTCGGGAGTGACGTTGTTATGTGCAGGTTTATTAGCAGCATTCGCACGGAGTGATTCTATGGTTCTATTAATCGTAGCTCTTTCTTTACTTGGGTTAGGCTGGAACTTTGGCTTAATTAGTGGTACTGCTCAAATAGTCGATTCGACTGAGCCGTCCACTCGAGCAAAAACACAAGGGAAAATTGATGTTTTAGTTGCACTAGCAGGGGCTTCTGGTGGTGCTCTCTCAGGCATGGTAGTAGCTAATGCAAGCTATGCAACATTATCTTTAACTGGAGGCCTATTATCTTTAATCCTTATTCCAGTTGTCATTTGGTCAAGAAAAACTTGAGATAAATTATTGATACTAAAATTTTTATTGGTTACTTAAATAGTTTCAAAGTAACCAATGTTTTAAAACTTGTAGTGGAAAATCAAGAATATAGAGTGAATTTAAATAAAACTTTATAAAAAAACAACTTAATTTAAGGTTCCTTTGTTGACATTCGGTACTCCGAAATGTAAATCAAAAGAACCTTGTCCTCTTACTAAAAATAAATAACTATGTAATTAGCTATTTGTTTTATCATTTGCTTCTGTTTGATTAGATTCCTTAATCACCTCATTAAAGGATGCTTTCATTTCCTCGATTGTATATCCCGCTTCGAGTAATTCATTAGTTACTTGTTCTAATTTGTTCATTCCTTGATAATTTTTAAATCTAATTCCTCGTTATAAAATTGTATTCATTGACAAAAATTAAAAGTAGTTGTTCAAGCATGACTACAAATATTAAGACGTAGATTCTCACACAAACTACAATAACAAACATCGAAGGTAAGAAATATAACAAACTTTTTTCTTTTGATAACCATGAGAAATATATCTATATCATTACATCGTTATTTTATTAATGGAACAGTTTGATAAAAGATGCATAGTGTTTTACCGTGGAAACGATTTTAGTCTGTTTAATTAATTCATATAGTTCTTACACTTCTTTTATTTTTTTCGCCATTTTAAACAAGGATAGTATGGATGAAGGATTATCGTAAAGCTGATAATGGTTTCCTCTAAGAAGTATCTTTTTTGTTTCAGCGTCTATTACTACAAATTTGTGCCATTCTTCTTTTTCATTTTGGTGAAAAGAACCCATAAAACCTTGGCGTTTTAGGACGGATATGAGGCGAGTTTAGTACATTATGGTTTACTATTTTTTCAACCTTGAAGAATTAGTTAACCTAAAAATGTTTTTTATAAAAGATTTACTTTTATATCTAGATATTCTAAAGAGTACTCACTTGATTACTATGTATTGAAGAAGTAGAAAGGATTATATGTAAACTGTGGTTAAAAATATTTTGACCAATTTGAAAATGCTTAAACCGTTGATATATCAACATTTATAGAGGAATGTTGATTTTTGCGTCAATAAGAATTGACTTTTATTCTCGTTGTAACTATAATAGTTACAACAGGGTGTAACAACGATTGTTACAGGTGGAAGAGCACTGTATATTCAAGCACGTGGTGCTTTCTACTCCTGAAGTCAAGCTGCAAAAATAGAAATGGGGCTCGAAATCTTTAAGTAATGATGAAATTTTTAGGTGTCCCTTCTTTTGAGCAATAGATGTTGAAGGCATAATAATGTGCCTGAAAAAGCACAATAGATTACAAAAGATGCAATTCAACGAGCTTAGCTGATAAGTAGCAGCGGGATTGGTTAATAATAAAAAATAAAGGTAGGCGTTTTTAATGGAGACAAAACAAGATACCCTAATATATGTATGGGATGCATATTGTGGATGGTGCTATGGATTTTCAGAAAGTATTAGAGGTTTTTACAAAAATCACCCTGAAATGCCGTTAACTGTTTTATCCGGAGGATTATTTTTAGATAATCTACCAATAAAAAAATTCTCATATATATCAGAAGGTAATAAAAGAATTAATCAACTTACTGGTGCAGAATTTGGTCCTTCATATCAGGCTTTGTTGTCAGAAGGTACTTTTACTATGAATTCAATAGATGCTGCAATTGGCTTTTCAGCTTTACGTTCATTAGCACCGAACCGTTTGTTAGAATTTACTTCAGCTATGCAAAGTGCGTTTTATTATGATGGGAAAAGTCTGAGCGATCCTGAAACATATCGTAAGATAGCTATTGATCATCATTTGGATCCTGAACAAGTGCTAGAGCGGCTAAAATCCGAAGAAACTATACTAGAAGTTCAAAATGATTTCAATAAGGTTCAACAACTTGGTATAACTAGTTATCCTTCTTTACTTCTACACAAGGATAATCAATTAATTCCAATTGGTGGCGGAGTAATGACGTCGGATAAAATTGAAGAGCGTTTTAAAAATTTGTATTAAAGAGGGTTCAATTTTAAGTTTCTATAGTTAAATACACATACTTTCTCACAAAGAAGAGAAAAAATGTAATGATTTTATGGAAGTAAGGGTATTTATAACTCATTTGCAACTAATAAAACTACATTGCTAATAACTTCACCAAAAAGGGGATAAAATTCTATGATTAAAACAATCGATATAAATCAAAATGATGTGAAATTGACGATATTTAGTTCTGAAGAAAAAAGTTTTATGGTGACTGCAACCTTAGTTGAAAAGGCAGGACATGCATTCTTAATAAATACGAAATTTACGCAATCCGATTCGAAAGAAATTGTTGATTATTTGAAAAAAAATAACTTATCATTAGATAAAATTTTTATTATTCATGGAGATCCTGACTACTACTTTGGATTAGAAAGTATTAAAGCAGCGTATCCAGAAGCCATTGCGTATGCCACAGAATCTACTGTTGAACATATTGTTCATTCTGTCTTAGGGAAATTAAAAGTTTGGAAAGATGCACTTGGAGAAAACGCACCAAGTAATGTTGTATTGCCTCAAGTGTTAGCAGAAAAAACTATTGACTTTCAAGGTTTAACATTTGAACTTGTAGGCTTAGATAATTACCGAACAAGCTTATTTAACAAGGAATTAAAATTATTGATTGGTGGCATTGATATATTCAATGAAATTCATGTTTTCTTAGCAGATACTAGCGAAAAAGAAGCAATGGAATCTTGGATTGAGAACTTGAAAGTGTTACAAGGGTTAAATGCTAACATAATCGTACCAAGCCATGGTTCAATTGAAAAATCTTTAGATAATCAAGCACTTATTGCCACTATCAATTATCTAAAAACTGCAATTAAATCTTCTGAAGTAAGTAAAACTTCTACGGATTTTGTTGCAAAGCTTGAAGCAGCATATCCAGGCTATGCAAATAAAGGCGTATTAGCATTAAGTGCTAAAGTTGTAACGAAAGAAATTCCTTGGGGGTAATGTTATGAATAAATATCAAAAATTATTACATGAAACATATGTATTAACGGGTGAAGGCAAATTGGATGCCTTCAAAACGTATTTAAGTGATAATGTATCTTGGACAGAAGCTGCTGGATTTCCTTATGCGGGTACTTATGTAGGTCCAAATGACGTAGTGAAAAACGTACATGAACGCCTTGGAACCGAATGGGATGGCTATTCTGCAAAAGATGAAATCTATGCGTTTAATAATCACACGGTTATCGTCTACGGAAAATATAGTGGGACGTATAAAGCAACAGGAAAATCATTTATAGCAGACTTTTGCCATCTATATGAATTTGATGAGGATGATAAGGTTAAAAAATTTATTCAAATCGTGGACAGCGCAACTGTCAATAATGCATTAAATTCAAATTAGTTGTTTGTAACTTTACTTGGGGGTAGCGTCAGGATCATCTCATTTTCCTGACGCTACCCTGTTTTTAATCAATATCCAATATTATCACTTATCAGCTTTGCAATATTCTCACCTATTTTAGAAGAGCTCATTTTCCGTAGTTTTATACTTTACTTCCTCTCCGAACGCTTTCCATTTTGGATTGCAGCCATTTTAACAAGCTTCTTTTTCGGAATTGCTCATTCATACTCACTTGGAGTAATGGTATTTACATTCTCTATGGGACTATTAATGGCGATTTTATGTAAAAAAACAAACTCTATTATTCCAGCTATGTTATTTCATATTATGAATAATATGTCGGCTTCTTTATTTTAAGAAGGGGTTGTCCCAAAGTCGATGAAACGACTTTTGGGACAGCCTTATTCTTTTATTTGTGTTTTAACCTCTTTGAGTCTATTTAGAGCATGAGGTGTTTTATAGTGGTAAATATCGGTACAAGAATAATTAATAAGAAAAAAGCTAAGCCTGTATCATCCATACCCAGAGATGTTACATTTGCACGGAAATCAAAAATGTCTAAGTGGCTTCTATATTGCATATACATTGCCGGTTTTCTCTACATAAGTTGCTATTCCTTGGATTCAAAATTGAAAAATAAGTAAATTCTCGGGTAATGTCCTAGCAAGCTGACCCACGCATAAAATCAATCAAAGAAATTCGATTTATTCCAATCTACTATAACTCTCTTATTCAGTTTTTAAGATTTTGTTAAGGAGCCCATTATTTTACTATAAGGATATGCCAATATACTTACACTATATTGAATGAAAATCTATCATTCATTCAATGTAGTACTGATGTGACTCCCATTAAAACACTCAAGGAGGTAAAACAGTTGAAGAACTGGGTTAAAAAATCAATTGCTATAGTAGCTACTGCTGCACTAATGGTTCCTACTACTTCTGCCTTTGCTGAAGCACCACAAAAAACAGCGAAGAACCAAGAATTAGTGAAGCTAGCTAGCAATAAGGAACAAACATTGAAAAATCAAAAGGATTGGATTAGTAAGGATACCATTATCGTCAAACATTCAGGTCTTGATAAGAATGTACATAAAAACATTGGCTCAAAAGTGATCCGATCGATTCCTTCATTAGGATACGATGTTATCAAACTAAACAAAGGAACAACTTTAGAAAAAGCGGTTTCATATTATGCCAAGCAAAAAGGAGTTAAAAGTGTATCCCCAAGCTACGTGTATCATTCCTTTAACACAGGAGAAGATCCAAAGAAAAAGGATATGTATCATTTGAACCTACTTCAAATTGATAAGGCTCTAGAATTAGCAGGCAATCACGAGGTAAAAGTAGCCGTTATCGATGGTGGTGTGGATTTTAAACATCCGGATCTAAAATCTCAAGTGCTTCCACCATATAATGCTGCAGCACCTGCCAATACATCTTATCCTGATGGCCATGGAACACACGTAGCAGGAATTATTGGCGCGGCAAAAGATAATGGCATTGGGGGACATGGGATTAATCCGGATGCTAAGATTATTCCGATTGATGTATTTAATGGAAAAGAAGAAGCCTTTGATTTCAATATTGCACAAGGAATCCTTTACGCTATTGAGCAAGGTGCTGATGTTATTAACATGAGCGTTGGCGGCTATGGAGATAATTCACTACTGAAGGATGCCGTTCAGAAAGCCATTGATAAAGGAATTACTATTGTTGCAGCGGCTGGAAATGAATCGACAGATGATTACTCCTTTCCTGCTTCTTACGAAGGCGTTATTGGCGTAGGTTCTACGAATGATAGAAATGAACTGTCCTACTATTCAAACTATGGCCCGTCAGTTGACGTAGTAGCTCCAGGGGAAGATATATACAGTACATTTTATGATAAGAAAAAAGGATCATCCTTTAAAGTAGATAGTGGGACATCTATGGCATCTCCTGTAGTTGCAGGTATAGCGTCTCTACTAAAATCAAAATATCCAAATTTAAAACCTCATGAAATAGAAGCAATTCTTGAAATGACTGCAAAGGATTTAGGTAAGAAGGGCTATGATCTTACATTTGGACATGGGATTGTCGATCCTGTAAAAGCATTGCAATTCGACTTGAAAAATTTACCTAAACAGTATTCTGAAACAAAAGGAGAGCGTATGAAAAACGCAAAAGTCCTTAAAAAGAATATATTGAATACGGAAAAAGGTGAATTCAAGCAGCCGGACGAAAAGAAATGGTACAAGGTAGATCTAGAAGCAAATGAATATGCTCAACTGACATTAAAAGGTGCAAATAAATACGATTATGCATTTGATTTGTACTTCTACTCTGAAGGTCACAACGGAGAAGTAGAACCTATCAACGTGAACGATGTCCGCGTAGGTAAGCAAGAAGGATACCTATATAAAGCAGATCAAAAGGGAATCCTTCTTATTGGAGTTAAAGATTATAATGGCGGCTATAACACAAATGGCGATTCTAACTACGTCTTCACAGCTCAAACGATTAAAAAATTGCCAATTGATTCACTAGATATGGAGCATATGGAGAAGATTCAAAAATTCCCATTTAGTACAGCGGGGAAAAACTATACCCTACTTTCTGAAGATCATCAAGGAGACCAAGATTATTTTACATTTACAGTAAATAAACCAACGACACTGAAATTTGATTTATCTGATATTCCAGGTGTTACAGCGTCTTTGGAACTGTATCTAATAGAGGACTTAGGTAAAGCAAAACCAATCCAAGCATCCTACGGAACTGATAAAGGCAACGGAGTAAGCCTTGTTGTCGATGCGATTCCTGATGAGAAGTATGTAATAAGCGTAACTAATAGAAACCCGTTACTTAGCGGCGTTGAAACTAAAGAAACTATAAGTGAATCAATCATTCCTTACACATTAACAAGTGAAATCGTTACCATTCCTAAAGATGAAGATGGGCTTCCATTAAAGTTCATGCCTCAAGATGGCTCTGGAAATCCAGAAGACGTAGATTTAATTATGAAGAATGCGATACGTTTTGATATTGGTCAAAATCAAAAAGCATACTTCCAAACAGAATTTGATGAAGATTACCACTTATTAACAGCTAAAGAAGATGCCTTATATGGTTTCCAATTAAAAAAAGGTATGAATCAAGTACTAGATAGTACTATATATGAATATGATGAGAAAAAAAATGAATTAATTCCAGTTACTTCATTAACATCAACAAACAATGAAAATGATACAAAGACAGTTGCACTGAAAAAGGGCAAAAGCTATGTTGTAAAAGTAGCCAATCTTGGTGAGCGTTCTTCTGACCCATATACACTTAAAACTAGTAAAGTAGCAGCTATTCCCGAAGCCTATAATAGAGATAATAAAGAAGCACTTCAAATGATTCAACCTGGTATCAGTTATAAAAATCATCTCATTTATCATGATGATATGGATGGCTATTATTATAAACATCAGGGTAAAGATGAAGTCATGAGTCTTCAAGTTTCTTCCGTACCATTCACAAATGAAGAGCTAGATAAATTACCTAAAGAGCTTCAAAAGGACTTGGAACTTTTTGGCTCCCTTTCAGGCTTTCTTTATGAAGATACAAACGGTAATATGGTACTTGATGGGAAAGAAAAGGATACATTAATTCCATTTGGACAAGGTGAAAACAACTTAGATACCTCTTTTAAAGCTAAAAAGGATCACGGTTATATTATTGCTGTTGAGGAAGCACTTGGACAAGTATCAACTCAACCATATACTTTAACTTTGTTTGATCATAAAAGAGTAGATGAAGATGCAGATTCTAAGTTAGTTAACGGTATACCGACAAAGTCAACTATACTTACGGAAAAAGACAATAAATGGGTTGCTACTCAATATTTAAATGCAGGTGTTCCATTTGGTGATAAGGACTATTTTGAATTTCACAATGACCGCAAGCGCGATGTGTTCTTCTCTCTCCAAACAGAAAAAGCACTAGATGGTGTTATTCGTATTATTGATACAAAAGGAAAAACAGTAGAGACTTTAGATCTTCACGGAGCTGGTGATGCTGAAGTAGGTACAGTCCAACTTGATGAAGGAACATACTATATTGAAGTAAGTGAATCTTACGGTAGAGCTAGTACACAACCCTATACATTTGAATTAATATAAGATTAGCATAAAAGATAGTGTAATAGAGACACTATTTTAGTCCCCTAGATGATGAAAAATCTAGGGGACTTCTTTTATATTCGAAATCAAAAATTTTTTGTACATGAATAATAAAAATTTGAAAAATAAAATTGCTAAATTGAAGCGGAGATATTAAGTAACAATAAAGTTGGTTAACTTCTTTCAGCAAATATTTTTTATATCGAAAGTGTAGAGGCCGGAACAGAGGTTTCCCACCTCTATAGGTGGTGAGATGAATACGGTTTTAAGTTACTTTAAAGCGGGTGTCACGGAATTATGAGAGGCATAATTGAAGAATAAAGTTAAGTTCTTTAACAATTGCCTAGCTTTTGTATCAAATTCTCATCAAGAAATGAACAAGACGTTTTTAAACAGTCCTCCTTTCCTTGCGAAACCTCTACTGGTTTATCGTATGGCACTTAACTTATTTTTGTAATTGACAACAGTATAATTTAATACATATTAAAGCAATATAGATTAACAAAATTAATTTTAAAATTGATTTTATTGTTAGATAGTGTTGTTTGAACTGTATATCCTAATTGTTGCAGCAAGGCATTTAACTGTTGGAAGTCCGAGTCTTATACCCGAAAAGTTCTTGTCACCAGAACTTTCTCCAACACGAAAAGATTGCTATATTTTAAATTTTCTGTAAGCGTGGTATCCAATTACACTCTTCACAGTTAATCTAAGACTTTTTTTGATGATAATTTAATGAATTATAGCAATTTTAATTTTTGAGCATGCGCAAAGCTAGAGAAAATTAGTAATGACGCATGTTTTTTAACAGATATGTCCCGGTCTTTGCGATTTTAGACTATGATGGATTGCTGCTTAATGTTTATAAAGAATATAAAGACGAACGCGGTGACAGTGTAGTAGAACGAGTGTGGCTACCTAAAATCCCCCTAAGTTATGCAGATAATGAAGGAAATATTATTAATTTTACGGTTGATGATGACCTGGAAGTGTATGATGCGGAGTTAAAGGAGTGGTACCTCGGGAAAAGAGCAGAATTAGCTGAGGATCCTGAGATTACGATACCGCTTCTGGAAAATGAAAAAGAATTTGAGCAAAAAAGACGACAAACAATCGTTAGTATTGTTCAAGAAAACCTTGCTTTTTACATTAATGAGCATAATGTTTATACGAAAGCGCTTGATGTAACATATAAGTTTGCCTTACCGCGGATACCGAAAGAAGATTGGTATAACACGGTTGATGATATCTCCATTTTTGCATTTATACAGGGCTATCCATACAAAGTTGATACTACTGCTTATAATGAGTACGCCTTTGTAGGTACACGATTACATTATCAAAATCCTATATATGCGGGTGTAGTAGATAATGAACGCCGTTTCTGGTCTAAATCTTGTAATTACAACTACAAAGTAAATGAAATTTATTCAACTAAAAAACAGGCAGCAGCAGCTGGATATTGCGAGATGTCGTGTTTAAACTCGAACTAGAGTTGATAATTTGTGAGATTTGGATTAATATAATAAATTTAGATTATTCAAATACAACATAACTTTTATGATGCAAACGGAAGCACCGAGACATCGTCTATAAGACATGGCTCGGTGTATTTTTTTTTTCAGAAAAAAGTTAGAAATTAAACTGATATTTTGTTGGAGGAGTGGGAAAGATGATAAATAAATTACTATCACTTATTAAATCTAACGCTAAGCAACATTAGTATCGCAGCGAAACAAGCCTTGAAAATCTTGGGAGCTGTAATAGATGACCCATTTATAATAAGGTAAAGAAAGTCCCGAAACATGGTTTAAAGAAACATGCTTCGGGGTTTATTCTGACTAAATGAGAATTAAACTCACTTTTTTATTCCAACTAATTTTAATAGAGAGCGCAATCACTATTGGATGTATTCTATTTTTCTCAGATTGATAGAAAAACACACTTACTAAAGAGGCATTCTTTGAACTTAAAAAGCATGCCGGCATCCCTATGACGAAAGAAGAGCTTAACAGTGGCTCAGTTTTTGCTTAACAAATACAAGGGGCTTTTGTATAAAAGGATTAAATAAGCAACATGATGTTCAAACGAATTCATCTTCCAGGACTAAATAATGTCCCAAAATAATTTCAATCAAGCTAAACCTGAATGTAACAATATCTTTACAGGACGATATGAGGTATAAGGTAAATGTTTTGTTACAATCACTACTAATTTGTTATTAAAATTTTTACACACAAATCGTCCACATAAGATAAATTTGAAAATATTTATCATTTATTTGTTAAAAAAAATAGAGTTTTTATGGATACTAATTACCTTTTTAGAGTATTTAACCCAAACATCTATACCCTTATATAATATTATGGTATAATTTTGAAGAAAAGGAGATGAATACATTTTGAAGAAATTTGTAACTATTTTTTCTTTGGCAATTCTTATTTTTTCAGTGTCTGGGTTTACTAATTTGGGAGTAGCAAATGCTAATTGGGATTTGTTTCAGGTACAAATAAAGAATGGTGCTCAAAACCATTGCAGTAGTTCAGGTGTTGCATTTTACGGTATCGGAACTGATATCGAAACTGAAGACTATGATACATATGAGAATTATGAATATGTAATAATTGAAGATGAAAATACTTATAACAATAATGAAGAAAAAAACAAAACGGAAAATTCTGATATACAAGCATTGTCTACTTCTACTTATGCGGATCAAAGTGCTAAATCTAAACTAGGCTCTAAAATCGTATTGCCCACTAAATATGGATCCGACCATTATGGTTACTGTCATATTTTTAAACTTCATATGGAAAAATCAAACGGAGATTTTGATAGAACAGTTAAAATTGGTGGTGTACCAAAAAGCCAATTTCAATATGCTTGGTACCCTGGAGGTACTAAGGACATAATCATGGATGTTATAAATGGTACAAAAGAACTTAGATGTACTGGAAATACATGTACTAAACAAGCTAAATCTTCCTCATCAAACGGCCAGATTGTAAGAGTAGTTTTAGAAAAAGGATCAGCTTTTCAATCTCAAAATTATTCGAACTATGATTGGGTAGTTAAATCTGCTTATCCTGTATTTGATTAGTCAATAATTTATATTAACCCTTCACCATCCGTTGTGGTAAATTGGTGAAGGGTTATTTCATTTGTAGAATGTTTTACGTTTGGTAGTATTCTTGTTTGCAATCTAACTTATGTTTATTTATTTTTTTCATAAGTACTGTTCTAACGACCAAGGAACGTTATTTTTATTAGAACTAGTCGGTTCATCAAAAAGTTTTGTATTACCACAATGATGACAAATTAATAAATAACGAACATGCAAAACACCAATACCAGGTTGTTCAACATTCAAATACACACTATAAGGTATAAATATGTCATGTGTACAAAATTGACAAATTATAATTTCGTTAAACATCTTTAGCCGACTTTTCTTCGGAAAAAAAAGATAACTCATGCTTCACTCACTTCCGTATATTCAATAATTGATATGTGTACCCCGTTTGCATGATCATATCGATTTTTTTCTTGAAACATACGTGTCTCACCACATATTGTACAATTAAAAGACTGTAAAATAAGCTTTTCCTTTTTCTCATTAAACGACAATTCTTCGATTTCCAGGTATACTTCTCGATGTTTAAATTTGTCATTCTGACAAGCAGGACATATAAGCTGCTTGTTACGAATTTTTATTTTATAGGTTCCTCTTCTTCTAACCATTTCTTCACCTCAATAGTAAAATAACAGATATAGTCTCTGAATTCTCTCCCTGTTAATAATTTTAAAACACTATACCTCTTACCGATGTTTTTTGGTCAGAGGTTATAATGTGGTAATATTATTTAATTTTACCAATATTTATTTATTGAATCAAACTATATATGGGGTTCCGTCAGATCAGGTTTATGCGGATTTGCAACGTTAAGCAAAGACATGTCCCCCCAAACTACGCTTTGGGGGCTTTTTAAAGGGAAGTGAAATTGACTCTGTTATGTCCCATTGTGATTGCCTCATTAGCTGTTGAATATCTTTAATATAACGATTCCTCCGTTTGAATGTTGGTGTGGTAACTACATTCTACACGAGGTCGTTTTGGGCTTCCTTTATATTGACTTCTGGGTGTTGCACTTAATATTACAATCCGTCCTTTAAATATAATAATAATTGTATTCAGTAGGGCTATATGATAAATTAGAAATAATTAAGTAATAGTCAATGTTGCTTAAAGAAACTAATTTTCTGCTACAAATTAATTATATAATGACGGGAACACCCCGCTTCTTTTATGACTTAACCAATAATTTGGTTAATTTGGTCATATTTGAAGCGGTGTTTTTTATTGTCAAAAAATGGAGGGGAAGACAAATGCAAGCTATTGTGAATTTAGAAAAGCAGTTGTATCAAAATGAAGAAAAAACACCTCTTGCACTCGCTACATTTCCAATGAATACAAGTGTCTTTAAAAAAGCAGGGGGCGAGTTAATTAGGATACCAAATGAATGGATCTTACGAAATACCACACATGAAATTGTATCTATTGTGGACGGGATAGCTGAGCTGGCAGATGGTAGGTTTGTTAAGGATATTTATCATAATAAGCCAAAGATTTGCTTCGGGAAAATTGAGGTTACCAACTCAAAAGTTCCGGTATATTCACGCAATGGTATTTTCTTGCGTTATCTCACAAAGGGGCAAGTCTTAAATGTGATTTCAACATTTAAAATAAATTCGAATTTGTTCTTTGGGATTAATGATCGTGAAATTATTAGTAGCGTAGAGTATGGAATTAAGTATGTACCTGTCAATTAAATCTTTTGAATCTACAGTAGGAGTGAAATAATATTGTCTCAAAAAAAGGGTAATAGAAAAAATCAGTCTCGTTTTAAAAAATATGTGAAACCTTCAGGCAAAACATTCATGGCTCTAGCAATTGCTAACGCAGCTGTAGCCGGTACAGCTGAGTTCAAAGTGCCGAAGCAAGCACTTAAGATAGACCGTTTAAAGTAACACTACCAACCGTCGGTCAACATCTAAACGAGCCGGGGTATGGGAATCGCGATTTTGCTAAATATTACAAAGATAAGCAAATTAAATTCCCGTTTGACGTTTATACGGAAACAAAGCAAGGATTCTATCCTAAAAATACATGGATATCAGTACCAATTGATATGGAGACTGTAACATTCTTTTTACCTGTATGGACACCAGAAGGAGGGTACACGATTGATTATCGTGCTATCGCAATCAATGCACCTGATGGACATGTTAGTAGCAATAACCTACTGAGCAGGAAGCCAATTTAAACCTTAATTTCCGCACTCCAGATGGAATGATGGATAATCATATTGCTACTGACAAAATTGCAATTGATGTAATTGGACGTTTATACGATTTCCATGTAACTGATATAGTAGATTACAATTGGCAAAATGTATTTAGACAAGGTGATTTATTTACGTCTACAGGAAATAGCTATTGGGTAGGGAAAAATGGAATAGATGGGGCTCTAAGAGGAAATGAACTTCCATATACACTTCCTGTACACCATAATAGCCATCCTAATGGTTATGCAAATGTAGCAACTAAAACGGGCTATACTTTCCGTTTCGATATGAAAACGAAAGGTAATATGTTTGGCCAATCAGATGCCATTCGGATTAAGCCAACATTCTATTTCGTAAACAAAGATGGGAAAAATAGACGACCAGTTGATTTGTATTATCATAATGACGAAAATTACTTTGTAAGAATTGGCTCTGAAAAGGATAAAGTATACCGTTCTGTAGTCTTGAATGAAAAACTCCGTAATGTCCCACAAAAGCAGTTAATAGATAATGCAAATTACTATTACCGTCATGCAGATACTGAGGGGTATCAGGAGGAAGCTAGTAAATTCCAAGAAACATCATTTATGCGTTTGTATATACGTAAATGGTCAAAAGAACCTATTCGTACTGGGCCGTATAGTTGGCAAATGTTGAACTCTAAACTACGAACATTTATGGGACCAGGTGAAGATGCAGTACCCGACAATACGATGGTACCTAAAAAGGACATCGTGGCTCGTGAGCAAACATGGTATGGCGAATATAGTTTACCTTCCAAGACTTATGTTGTAGAGAAAGATGCAAAAATTGCTGAAGGGGCTGTAGTAGGACGTATAAATGAGAACAATAGAATGTTTTTAAAAGACGGTTACATCATTGTTAATTTCGATATTGAATCAATTAGAGACGGTGATGTACAAAATCCATATTTACAATATATCCATGGTAAAGTGATGAACCAATGGAGTGATATGGAAGGATTTTCACATAGTTTCCAAGATACTTATGGTTATACATTTAACTTACAAGATGGAGATGTAATTTTCTATCATGGTGATCAGAGTAGTAACAATGATTTTGCTCCAAGCGTAACTCACTAATCACTAAGTAAACCCCCTACGAATATAACATTTTCTGAGTGCTTTTTAACTATTTTGTCGGTTATAATGTGAAAGCACGAAACAGGATTTAAGATTCATAACTAAATATTCTTGAATTAATCGTGAGATTTAGTCACATAGAGGAGGAACTAACAATGTTTTTAAAAAAGGAACAGAACACATCAATTGGTAATCTAATTAAATTGAGTGAGGTTCAATTGCAATTGGCTAAACAGGGTCAATTTGATTATGAGTATACATTAGCCTCAACAAATGAAGAATTACAACAGTTAGTACATAATTTAAATCAAGTAAATAGGCTTCAGCAAGAATCTGAAGAGCAATTGCAGAAAAAATTGGATAATGTATTGAAAAGTAATGAAATGGGCCTTTGGGAACTACAAGTGTTGAACGGACGCTTGGATGATCCAAACAATATATTTACAGTTTCGACAGAAGTAAAAGAGTTCTTAGGATTTGATAGTTATGCTATTAAAGACAGTTTTCAAGATTTTCTGAAGTTAATTGCATTGGCGCATCGTTCTGATTTTAAAGAGATGTTAGAGGAGAGTTTAGCGACACAAACGCCATTTAATATGGAACATTTGTTATGCATTCGTGATGGGCAAGAGTGTTGGATACGGACTACAGGAACAGTTTCTCTTCTTCTAGGTGATCAGTATAAAATAACAGGAACGATGATGAATATTCATGACAAAAAAATAAAAGTGGAAAAATTACAGGGCTATGTAACACGTTATGATTTAATTAATAAAGCTCTAATAGAAGCGCCATGGGATATGATTGTAGATCAAGGCGATCCATTAAATCCACAGAATTCCTTTTGGTGGAGTGAACAATTTCGAAGAACATTAGGCTTCAAGAATGAGCACGATTTTCCGAATATCATGAGCTCTTGGAGTGATCGCTTGCATCCAGATGACAAGCAGTTTGCATTAGAGTCATTTAGTGCACATTTATTAGACTTTTCCGGGAGAACGCCATTTAAAGTAGATTATCGCCTTCAGTTAAAATCAGGTGAATATCGCTGGTTTCATGCAAGCGGTACAACACTTCGTGATAGGGAGGGAGCTCCTTTGCGAGTGGCAGGAACGATTCGAGATATTACACATGAAAAAATGAAAGAGCAAAATGTGCAAGAAACGATGACACGTATGGAGGAGTTATCAGCTTCTATTAATGAAATGGTTGTAGGTATTAATTCTATTACAATGCAGGCACAGGAACTCGCCAACACACAAGAAAAAACAACAGGAGCTGCCAATGATGCTAAAGGGTTAGCAGATGAAACACAGCTTATCTCAAATTTTATTCGAGAGATAGCAGATCAGACAAATTTACTAGGGTTGAATGCTGCAATTGAAGCCGCACGTGCAGGAGAACAAGGAAAAGGTTTTGGTGTAGTAGCTGAAGAGGTAAGAAAATTAGCAGTTAATTCTGCTGAGGCAACAGGTAATATTGAATCAAGTTTAATGCAAATAAAGGTTTCCATTGATACAATTATTGACTATATGGATAAAATTAGTGAGCTTGCGCAAATGCAAGCAGCTCTTACAGAACAATTGAATGCCTCAGCAGATGAAATTGGTACAATGTCACAGGATTTGGTGGAATTTTCAAAGCAATAATAAAATTCCTGATTTTAAGTTAACTGCCGCGTTAGCACGTATGGTGTTTCATATCAGCAGGTGTATCAATGGACGAAGAAATTTGAAGCAAATCATTTTTAAAGTCGGTTTTGGAAATTATGATTGTGTGGATGTGCATTAAATAAAATTTTATGAGCATTTTAAATTAATTGATATCAGTTGTTCAACTAACAAATATAAAACATTAACAATGTTGCATTATTAGTCTAAAAACAAATCATGCAACATTGTTTTATATTAAATAGTTATATCTTTGTATACATGATTTAATGAAATAAGCCTAATTAAACTTAATATTACCGAATACTGGCAGACTATTTTGTTTAAACTTCCTTTTTTTTATAAGGAAGCAAATCTTTAAAAATCAAAACACCTATTACCAACAGACCTATACCAACTATTTTGTTCATTTGAAAAGGTACTTTCTCCAATCCAAATAATCCAAAAGTATCTATACACAATGCAATTACTAATTGAGTTATAAGACTGATTAATACAGTATAAGCCGGTCCTAATAGCCTAACAGCTTTCATAATACAAATGACAAGCCCTAAACCAAACAAGCCACTTACAAAATAAAAATTATTTGTGGTTTGATGATTAATGAAAAAACTTTTTTCTGTAATAACATGGAATACAAATGAGCTTATAAGTCCCAAGCCAAGAACACACGAAGTGGTTAACCAATGTCCTACATTTTCATTTACCTTTGCATTAAAAATAGATTGCAAACTAATTAACGCACCTGCTAAAATGGCAAAAATTAATCCTATCATTATTTACCTTCTTTTCTGTCTAATTATTCATAAATGTTATTTTTGGCAATTTCTTTCATTTTACAAAAATCTTTAATTAGAATGGCTCCGTTTTTCTTTTCAATTAGATTTTCTTTATAAAACTTTTGTAAAACTCGAATTACATGTCTGTAGCTTACTCCTATAAAATCTGCAATACTTGATACAGATACAGAATCTATATCTTCTCTATTTTCTTTTCCCGTACTATCTGTTGAGATTGAAAGTAAATAACTAGCAACACGTACCTCTACAGGATAGAGTAAATTAAGCGCCGTAAAACAAGTCGATACTTTTAAAGTGTTTGCTATGTTCTCAAGCAAAAAACTCATAAATATAGGGTCATGCAACATCGTCTTTCTAATAACCTCAAAAGAAATGGAAATTGTTTCCACATCCGAACATACTTCAACGACATTATGTGCTTTACTATTTTGTATCAATTCAATATCTCCTACAATTGCCAAAGGATTTATAAAGCGTAAGATAAGTTTCCTACCTTCGGGTGTAATCGTATAAACTTTTACTTTTCCTTTTACAACAAAATATAAACGATTAATCTCATCGTCTTTATCACAAATGATAGTCCCTTTTTTGAAATGATTTACCTGAAAATATTCTATATTCATGTTTGCAAAAACATCAAAGATATTATAAGCCTTCAAATAATGAATAATTAAGCTCAATTTACTGTCCATTTCCAACACCACTTTCACTTCTACCTATTAAAAACAAGAATACCTAGAATCATAATTATTGTCCCCACAATATGATGACTTTTCAACAGTGTTTTTTTAATATTTAACAAACCATAGATTTCAATTATAGTAGCTGTTAATAATTGAGCAACCATGAGTGTTCCAGCCGTCAATGTAATCCCCATTGCATAAATTGAAAAGGTTTCTGCATAAATAATAACAGCTCCAAATACGCCAGATGTTAAATACACTTTTTTTACACCTTTTAAATCTTTCACAGTTCCAGCTTTCTTTATAAAAAATACAGAGGTTGCAACAAGAAAACCAATTAAATGTGTAATAATACTTGTCGACCATATACCGATATCCGAGCTAAGTTTTGCATTAAAAGTACCTTGAAGTATAATGAATGCTCCTCCAATAACTGCAAATAATATTCCCTTCAAAAAATCACCATCATTTCATTTATCTATAACGTAATTAAAAACTAAAACGCTCCTAGGCAAAAGGACATTTGTCACATCGTTATAAAAAATTCTCTATCCCTTTTGTTTCCATGGATCCATACATACCTC
Organism: Lysinibacillus sp. NPDC086135; assembly: GCF_044746345.1. Classification (NCBI taxonomy): domain Bacteria; kingdom Bacillati; phylum Bacillota; class Bacilli; order Caryophanales; family Bacillaceae; genus Lysinibacillus; species Lysinibacillus sp. NPDC086135. Next base: position 173,554 of record NZ_JBIVCA010000004.1, read on the forward strand.
TTTCAGCATATTCATAAAAAATAAAGGTAAAAAGCATTATTGTTTTTTGCTGTTGTAATTTTTTAATTATTGTCAATTATCATTTCTTTCTTGTTATAACGATATTGTGAAAAGTTGTACTTAAACTATAGGGATGTGTTTGTTGAATAAGAAATATAAACTTATTATTCATTTTTTTACTGGATAAATAATTATTGGATGTAAATGAAACAACTTAAAGCGCCTTGCTACTTATAAATTGTAGTGAGGCTCTTACCTTTTTAATCAAAATGAAATAACTTTAATAATAGAAATATTGAAGGGCTTAGGATTTATTCCTAAGCATTTTTGAGGTCTTTTAAGAAGAAAATAGCACTGATTTTTATGTATTAAAAGGTTCCTTTGGGCGTTCGGTATCCAAAAGTGTGTATCAAAAGAATCTTTTTTATTACAGGAAAGTGGATAAATGCGTCTTTCGTTAGTTTGATTCTTAATGTATTCATGTAGGGGCTCTACTAGAATGATGAAGAAGTGAAAAAATAGAAGGTTTTATATTAGAAAAATCAAAAAAATGAAAAAGGGGTTTTGGATTTGAGTATTTCGTCCGATAAAAGCTTAGGGTGGATATTTAAACGAAAAATTTGGGAAGGTTGTGAGCAGTATTTTTTGAGTCTAAACCACAAAATTGTACAAAATATGCATCTTAAAAACTTATAGCACAAAAGGAGAACGGTTTATGAAAAAGTTATTTGTAAGCTTTAAGGGCAAGCTTTACATATTATTTGCTCTTATCTTACTAATTCCAGTTATTTCTGTAGGAAGTCTATCGTATTTATCAGCAAAAGATTCAATAAAAAACGAAATACTTTTTAGTGCGAATGAAAGCGTAGAAATTTTAAATACACTAATCGATAAGACCATTAGTGAAAAAATAAATGATATCACTTTCTTTAGCGAGGATATCAATTCTTCTAAGTATGAACAGCAGGGGTCTGCAGTAAAAACAAAATTTCAACAATATATAAAGCTGCATCCAGATGTTCAGAGCATTTATATTGGAACAAATGAGGGAGCATTTTTTCTAGAACCAAAAACGAATAGTGCCGATTATAATCCTTTAGAACGAGAATGGTATAAAGAGGCTACAGCATTAAAGGGAGAGGTCCTAATTACGAAGCCTTATATAGGTGCAGGAACTGGAGATTTGATCGTAACAATTGCTCGTCAGATAAAAGATCAATCTGGGGTAATAGCAATTGATATAAAATTGACAAATCTCCAAAAAATCGCTAGTTCTATCAGTATCGGAAAAAATGGATATCCTTCTATTCTTGATGAAAATAAAATGGTCATTTCACACCCGACTATAGAACCGGGTAGCGAAATAAAAGAAAGCTTCATGGACAAAATGTACGACAGCAAATCTGGCACGTATGATTATGTCTTTGACGGTGATGACCGAATTCTGTTCTTTACAACGAATGAACTGACAAACTGGAAAATCACAGGGACAATTTTTGCGAAGGAAATTGACCAATCAGCATCATCTATTTTGTATAAAACGTTTCTTGTACTAATCGCTGCAATTGTAATCAGTGTGATTGTATTCTTCTTTGTCATGAAGGCAATTATAAACCCGATTAAAGCGCTCAAGGATAGTGCAGTAACGATAAGTAAGGGCGATTTAACTGAAAAAGTGACGGTGAAATCTCATGACGAGATTGGACAGCTAGGGCAAGCCTTTAACGATATGCAAGATAGTTTAAGAACTCTTATTCAAAAAATTGAACAAAATGCCGAAGAGGTAGCTTCGTCGGCAGAAGAGTTAACAGCCAATGCTACCCAAACGAGCATTGCTACAGAAAAAGTGGCCATTTCGATTCAAGATGTTGCGACGAGCGCAGATACGCAAACGACGAGTGCCAATAAGAATGCAGAATCGTTACAGGAGCTTTCGAAGGCTATTCTTCATATCGCGGAGATCTCTTCTGCCGTGACGGATCTTTCACAGCATGCAACGTTACAGGCAGATGAAGGTGGTAAGGCAGTCCGAGATACAAAAGATCAAATGCATTCTATTCATTTATCAGTGACCGATTCAAATACGAAAATTCAAACATTACATGAACGCTCTAAGCAAATTACGTCTATTTTAGATGTTATTACAAGCATTGCAGATCAAACAAACTTACTGGCTCTTAATGCAGCAATTGAGGCAGCAAGAGCAGGAGAGCACGGAAAAGGCTTTGCAGTCGTCGCTGATGAAGTTAGAAAGTTGGCGGAGCAATCACAGAAATCTGCACAACAAATTTTCGAGTTAATCCATGGCATCCAGTTAGAAACCGAACAATCTGTAAACATCATGGCAAAAGTTACAGAGGATGTTCAAAATGGACTACATGTATCAGACGAAGCTATCACGAAGTTCCAAGTGATTAAGTCGAGTATGGATAAAATTACTCCTAAAATGGAAGAGGTATCTTCTGCATCTGAACAAATGTCAGCAAGTATACAAGAGGTGACAGCTGTTACGGAGGATCTAGCATTCTCTGCACAAGGAAATGCAACTGCTTCAGAGGACGTTGCAGCGTCTACAGAGGAACAATTAGCTTCAATGGAAGAAATTAATGCTTCTGCACAAGCTCTTGCGCATATGGCAGATGAGTTAAAACAACTCATTAGTCAATTTAAATATTAACAGTGTCAGACATAATAAAAAAACACGATTCCTTTTTTAGTGTACCCATTGCCAAAGGACATTTTAAAAAAGCTCTAGGCACTTGAAGAAGATCCGCATGGTTGAATGCACCTTCAGTTAATTTAATACCATTCTTCTTTCATTCTTTATTGTATTCAGGGCGATATCTAACGTTATGTTATTAGATACTCCATATGCCAAAGTCTCATTAAGAATAGATTGGAATAAGGATTGATAACTACTTTATCATCTGATTTCAACTCAAGCATTACTCAATAATAGAAAGATTGAAAGGCTTAGGGGATATACCTAAGCCTTTTTGAAGGTTTTCAATGAAAGAAAAGTTATGAAAATAACGTTGATTTTATATATATTCAAAAAAGATTCCTTTGTTGGCGTTCGGAACTCCGAAGATATGCATCAAAAGAATCTTTTTTTGTTTAATGGATGATGTTTCTTCTTTTAATGATTTGAGAAAATCTATAAAAGTGAGTACCTGATCTTTTAGGACAATAGGAAAAATAACAACTTAATTAATTGTGCAATAAAAAAATCTCCCATTAGAGTGGGAGATACATAACCTTTTGATTTTTACTGTTTATTTGGGTTACGATCAATAAATTCGTTAATTTCATCTTTTAAGCGATATACTTGTGTGAAATACAGATGTTCAGGTACATGATCATGCACTAGCCATTCTTTTAATACTTTATGGTGAAAAGTCACGAAGTACTCCATTAATAATTCCCTGTCAATGCCTTATAGGAAATTAAATAATAAATCCTTAAAACGAGTACAGGTTTTGCAAAAAAAGCACCGTACTGGTTTTAAAGTTTATTTAATATTTAAAAGTTTGTGGGGTTTAGAAAGAAACTGCTTGAGGAGGCAGGAATAGCGTTTATCTTTAGTACTGAAGTAAGGGCAACGTAGGAAGTGATCTAACACAAATCATTCTTCAAGTTGATATTGTACAAAAGCTTGCTGTCAAGGTCTCTGTCCTAAAGAACTTTAAAAAAATTTCGTCTTGTTGTATTTTGAAAATAGTCGAAATCAAATTGGTAGTATAATAATAATTTAAAACTTGTTAATTTTCTTCTACTGCTTTAAATACTCTATAAAGCATAACTGCAAACTCTGAACGAGTAACTGGAAATGTGTACATCTTTAAGTGAATGCGTACATGTAGATCTTAGCATTTGTAGATGGTTAACGGGGCAGAAGAGTTGAGCAAGAGGGAAGGCTTCACCATATAAAAACTATTCACAGATTGGGGGAATTAAATGAAATATAAAGTTAAAATAAATATTCCGATTTCTAACAATGAAGTACCCACACTAAGAGAATGCTTTTGGTTATGTGTGTGGAATGGGATTAGAACATGGTTATAGGGAAGATATAATAGTTCATCCTAAGGAATTATTGAGAGAGTCTGAACGTTTTGGATTAGGAATTGTAACTGTATATCATATGAGGAAAATAAAATTTATCTTTTATAAAAGTGTGGCTTTACAACTGGTGCAGGTGGCGTATGGCAATATGCTAAATAAAATCCTATTCAACTAAAGGAGGCTTTAGAGAAATAAGGGGTACAAAATAATCAAACTGTATTAAAAATCTAAACTAAATAAAAAAGGTTAAACTCCATTTTGGTTAATATTTTTAAGAATGGAGTTTGTTTAAATTAAATGTTATGAAAATAGCTTTGGTTTCATATGTACAAAAAGTTTCTTTTGTTGTCGTTCGGTACACCGAGTGCTAGCAGCCTGTTTAACTAAACAGGCAACAGACCGCCCTAAAAATGCCATAGCAGAAGATTTTATTTCTATTTAAAATATGGGCTAAACAATAACACTTAGAAATGTTTAGGAGTAACCAATGACTGTAAGGTACGTACTTTGTTGTTGTAGGTTTAGGTCACTTAGTAACCGAGAAAACCATTTGCTATCATTTGGATAAAAACAGGAAAATCTGAAGCTGTTTTATCAATAAGGGAAAACATGGATTTTTTCAAAGTATTGCGAAAGGAGAAAGTACGATGGAGTATAGCAGCAAAAAAGTATTTGTGCCTGATAATAAAGCGAAGTGGACACTATTTATGTTGGGGGAGTGAATACGTTAGACGAATTAATAATATCGAGCCTTTGGGTTTCGAGTATTGTAAACGGTGGTAGGGTGATGCCCAGGATAAAAAACATGACGATTATTTTGGTATTTGGGAGAGTGCATCCCAATAGCAATCGGCTGATAAAACAATTAAAAATTTTAAGGATAAGTAGGTCACAGCCACAAGGAGGGCAGGCTTACTTTTTTTTGCGCCATTACGCTCTCAGCGCAAAAAGTAACTTTTATCAATTATATGAAAAGTGATAACCCAACTTGATGGAACAACAAATATAGAAGTGGATATAATTGATCAAATTTCTGCTGAACACCAAATGCTGGGTAACTAAGGAATTAAATGATTTAGGTAATAACTTGATTTTAAATAATAAAATGGTAGAATTGGTAATGTAAGGAAATAAATTATAGAAGGGGATAATTAATTATGTTTACAGCGAAACAAAAACTAGTTACCTTAGCAACTACTTTAGCATTAGGATGTGGATTTTCTTTTTTCGGGCTAACACCTACATCTGCTGCATCAAATGAACTTTCTACAGATTCTATTTCTAGCCCATCTTATGAGAAACAACAACAAACCCATTTTACAGGTTATGTTGTTTCTGTTGGTGATCATTATATGACAGTTGTAGATACGCCGACGATGGGAGAAGCGCTATTTTATCAAGAAAATTGGTGGGATTTAGTCAACCAAAATAAAGTACTACTTGTTCCTGTTTTTGAAAATAATTCTTATACTATTGGAGATAAACTAGATGTTTATTTTAAAGCAATGACTATGTCTCTCCCACCTATTGCGATGTCACCTATCATTGAAAAAGTAACAGAATAGTCTATGTTAAAAAGAGGAGGGTGAAACTGGCGAAAAGCATAAAAGCGTGAGAAATCAATGCTTCTAGAATTGATTTCTCACGTTTTTCATCAGATGCGTAGAAGTCAAATTTGCTCCGATTGTTCAAATAAATATAGTTTGCAAATCGTAGCTCCTTTGGATTAGGCTAGAACTTTGGCTTAATTAGTGTTACTGCTCAAATAGTCGATTCGACTGAGCCGTCCACTCGAGCAAAAACACAAGGGGAAATTGATGTTTTAGTTGCACTAGCAGGGGCTTCTGGTGGTGCTCTCTCAGGCACGGTAATAGCTAAGCAAGCTATGGAACATTATCTTTAGCTGGAGGTCTATTATCTTTAATCCTTATTCCAGTTGTCATTTGGTCAAGAAAAGCTTAGATGAATTATGGATTGCAAAATTCCCCCCGTGTGAATGATGCGTACCTGTGCAAAAGTGACCGGGTCAAGCTGGTCTAATGTACATTAGACACAATAAAAAGCTTGAAAGGCTTAGGAGATAGTCCTAAGCCTTTTATTCACAATCTTATCGAAAGAGCGTCTGACTTCTTATGCATTCGCTCCTGATCAAGAGAATATGAATGTAAATATCTTCACAGAAGGAAAGAGTCACCTTAATTTCACACTATAATACCTCATTGCTTTTGGAATTCCCTTTATTTCAAAAACTCCTTTATAGATTAGGCTTCTCACCCTATATTCTATAAAAGCATCACCTAATTGATTGTTCTGTCCATATACTTCCCCGATTAACCTTGCTGATTTCATAAAGTCTTTTTCACTTTGCTTAGCATGTAAATTTCGGGCAGTATTCACAATAAAATCATCAAAGTAATCTTTATTGACAGTGTTAATTTTGTTATTTTTCCAAATCCTCACCAAACCTTTTGATTCTGCTAATGCGATCCATTCTCTTTCAAATCGTGTTCTATCCTCATCAGTTAATGGTGCTGATATTTTTTCTTGATATATTTTGTTTAATTGTTCACCATTTACTTCGCCCGTATGGATATCTAAACACCCAAGTTCAGGTGTGTTAAATAATTCCTGAAAAGCAAGTGTAGTATTGATCACGAAAACCTCATTCTTTTTTTCCTTTAGCAAGTATAAAAGATAGCGTAATCCAGTTTGTTCATTTGAATTTTCAGCAGTCCATATAATAATGGGGACCTCTTCGTTTAAACAATCTATTTCTGCAAGTGTTTTTGAAAATCTATTTTCGTACTCTTCTTCAAAATAGTCATCGGAATAATTGAGATGGTCCTGCAACCATTCATGTCTGTGCTTACGACCAACCTCTTGATGAAGTTCCCAAATTGGACCAACAGCAAAGAAATCAGGAAATCCGATTATTTTATTCTCACGCTCTAATCCTACTCGTAAAGAACCGGCAGGAGATTCTCCACACACAATATGAACGGTTGAATAATCTCTCTCAACATGATTGCTATTTTGTACAACTTCGAAAAATAAATTGTCTATAGAATTTAATTGTTCTAAAATTTCCTCTGGTGAATTCTTTGATTCCTGCATCATTTTTATTCGAAACATCATGCTTAACAATAGGTTCTTTGCGTCGCTAACGCTTAAATCTTTTATTGATTTATGTATCTCTTCTATCACTAAAATTCACCCCGTTATTTATTCCATTTAATTTTTTGTTATCTATAAATTTCTCGCTTGGAGATTCGAACTAACATCTTCAACCTTACAATCATAATAAGCTTTAAATATGGTAGGTTGACCATTAGCAATTATTATTAAGGCTATCTGATAAAGAACACGACGAGCATCCCGAACCCCACTGTTGGCCTTTTACTGATGTACCAGATTGTGTATTTTCGGCCGAAACCCCTAAGTATTTCTTAAAGTCCTTATATGTATTGAATCTTTCAATATCACCAATAACGCGAATTAATGTACAAGCTATATTTTTCACTAACGAAGGGCAGGGACCGTAGATTTCAGTATAAGGGTGGGGTTGAATTCCTTTTTCGGGTACACTCCATTTTACATGATTTTGGAATAAAAAAAACAATGTCCCCAAACTAACGGCAGAGTTTCTCACTTTGAGAACCCACGTTTAAGTCAAAGGTACATTGATGAGTATAATTTATATTAAATTACATTTTTTTTAAACATATATGTGTTAGCATGTAGACTATTGAAATTAATATAAAGTAGTTAAAGACTTACAGAAACGAACGAAGCCGTTTAGCTGAAGAATGACAAGAATGACAAGGAGGACATTTGTATAAATAAAGAGAATTAATTTAACTCAAAGGGGTTGGGTAATAATGGACGGATACACGATGGAATTAAGAAAATTAGTCGGAAATAGACCATTAATTTTAGTTGGTTCTACTATTATTGTTATAAATGATAAAAAAGAAATTTTATTTCAATACCGTTCGGATACAAAAGAATGGGGTTTGCCTGGTGGAGCAATGGAAATTGGTGAGAATTTAGAACAAACTGCTGAACGTGAACTTTTTGAAGAAACAGGGTTAAAAGCAAAGAGTTTTAAGTTTATTGATACTTTGTCAGGAAGTAATCTTTATTATAAGTATCCTAACGGTGATGAAGTCTATAACGTAATTTGTGTTTACTTAGCGGAAGATACAAGTGGCGAGTTAGCTATGAATGATGGTGAAAGTTTGGATTTGAAATATTTCGCCATTAATGAATTACCTTGCAAACTTGACGAAAGAGCAAAGATTATTATTGAAAAACATTTTATTTAGGCTTGTTTTTCAGTGTTGATTTATGTAACTAGGAATCGCCATTTTTGTTGTATAAACGAAGCAGATTGTGAAGTATTGTACTAAAAGTATCGGGGTGCGTTTCTATAATAAATTGAAATGCGTTTTACTAACTAAGCAGTTTAGTTCAAGTTAGATAATGATCTTGTAGGTGGTGATTCTATGAATAAATTTATTATTACATCAGGTGCAGTAGTTCTGGATGAACATAAGAGGATTTTATTAAAAAAGATCCTGATCGAGGTTGGGAGTTACCAGGTGGGATTGTAGAAGAAAATAAAAGTATAAAGCATGCAGTAGTTAGAGAAGTTAAAGAAGAAACGGGAGTAAATATTGATATTATTGAATTTTGTGGAGTTTCACAAGACTTAAAAAGAAATATATGTAATATGTGGTGGTTAGGAACACCTATAAACGGAAGCTTAAAAGTAAGTAAAGAAAGTTTAGAGGTCGGTTTTTTTAGCATTGAAGTTGCATTAAAACTGATAAGAAATGATGACTTTAAAGAGGAACTTTTAATATGTTTAGATAAAGATAAGCAGCCATTTTTTATTACATTATAAGTGACTTTTTATTAGCTAACGGGTGCGAACAAAGGCTTCTGCTTTTATAAAAAGAACGGTTAACAATTAAGCTAACTGTTCAAAGGTTTTATAAAAGGTGTACATGTTGTCACAAATATTCGCGAGGTGACAGCATAAGAAATCTCCAAATGTACAAAGAACGGTGGGCAATTGAGTCATTTTTTCACTGGATTAACAGAACTTTAGGCTTAAATGTAACGCCACCAACTGCAACAGTTTGAATGCTTGTTTTATTTGAATTGGCAAAAGGCCGCAAAATTTCGGAAGGACCTTTAGCCCCGTAGCCCATGTCCTAAAAGGAAAATTGTAAAAATATATTCTATGCAGGATAAGTGAAACTAATAAAAATAATGAGAACTATTACATTACGTAAAGCATTACCTTAGTGGGAATAAAGGCTGGCTTGTTGTAATATCCAATTTAGGCAAAGCTGAAGGGCATGCCGCCTGTTATTCACAGGCGGCATATTATAAATTATTGTCTAATACTTTAGGGTTATCTCACAATAGCTCTGCTGTATTACTCCATGACGACTATTTTAAAGGTCCTGTATTTTAACTAAGGTTATTACCGAAGTGGCCGTTTGTGCTAGAGGAATAGTGCCTACGGATCCTAACATAACTGTACCACCTGTACTAGCACTTACTACTTCATTAAATACTGTGTCTCCTGCACTCAAAGCGAATATCGTTGGCATCATTATGGTTCCGCCATTTCGTACACCACCGGCTATGAGGGAAAATCCAGATTGTGCCGGCGATGAATTCACAACGATGGCGGTTGAGTTATCCACTTCTACCTGAAGTCTACTGATTACAAGGTAAATACCTGATACATTTACAGTTACACTGCCATCTCCGTTAATCGTAAAAGCACCTGGAGTATTCGTCGGGTTGCTGAATGTGACCGGAATAATAGTAAAATTGCTAAATGGGCCAATGTCAAATCCAAAAAATACTCCCTGTACGGGTGTAAACGCTACTGGCCCTGTTGCTCCAGTAGCTCCAGTTGTTCCAGCTGTTCCTGTTGCTCCAGTAGCTCCAGTTGTTCCAGCTGTTCCTGTTGCTCCAGTAGCTCCAGTTGTTCCAGCTGTTCCTGTTGCTCCAGTAGCTCCAGTT